>DATNQE010000726.1:0-3910 GCA_036702895.1 Trichocoleus sp.
AAAAAGCGTGTAAAAGCACAGTAGCTAGAGAGCTTAGGAAAGCGCCCGTTGGAGCGTTTCTTTAGACACTCTACTATTTTGCCGGAGCTTAGGGGTTAGCAGGGTAGGGGGGCGTAAAACCTGGAGTCGTTGCCCTGGCGAATATCCATAAAGCATTCAGGACACTAGCCCAGGATGTCCTTCCCATCAAGCAGGTCCTACAGCGACAGGCTAAGGACTGCAAACCCCTAGTCTCCTTACTCGCCTTGAGGGGTAACAACCGAAGGTTCAGCACCCTCCTCCAGGCCTTTGTCGTGCTCCACAACGCGGCGCAAGACCCCGTTGATGAAGCGGAAGCCGTCTTCGCCGCTGTAGCGCTTAGCCAGCTCTACCGCTTCGTTGATAGCCACTCGATCAGGAGTGCCCAGGTACTGCATCTCGACTACGGCAGTCCGGAGAATGTCGCGATCGATGCGGGCTAAACGCTTGAGCTGCCACGCCACCATCGCCTCATCCAAAATCTTATCCACGTCCTTCAGGTAGCGGATGGTGTTGGTAAGAATTTCCATGGCGAAGGCGCGCACTTCAGCCTGGTTGGTGATTTGGACGAACTCCGGTAGTTCTAGGGCGCCGCCAAGGCGGTTAATGGCGTTTTGAGTCAGCGCGATCGCATCTTCCACCATCACCCGAGCGCTGTCTACATCGGTCGTCAGGGTTTCGCTATCGACCAGGCGGTTGCTGCTGCGCTTTAGCTCGTCAGCAGCGGTTTCGAGCGCGTCTTTGGCCTCCACGGTCAATGTTCGCACAGCAGCCGAAATCAGCCCCTCTAAATCCTGCCGCTGCAGCTTCTCAAGCTTATCGGGAAGCTGGCTCATGCCGAGTAAAGCTAACTCCCGTCCAATTCTGCGGGCCTGCATTCGCCCCTCCTCCCGTATGGAGACAATTGTCTATCTTAGCAATCTTCTTCGGGCAATCTTCCTTGGGCAATCCTCTCTAGAATCTCCGCCTGAGCAGTCTGCCCTGGGTAAACATTCCAGGAAAATTGCTGCTTTTAGCAGCTAAATCCCTAGCCTTCCTCCTCCAGCGGCAGCATAGACAGCTGCCGACTCCGCTCAAGAGGCTGATTGAGCGGCAGCACGGAGGTTTGGCGGCTCTCCTCCAGCGCCCGCAGCGCTCGATCAGCAGGAACAGCGGCCGCTAGATCTGGCCCGACAATACCGCCAGAAAGCAGCACTTTAAAGGCATCTTCAATCGAAATCGAGAGGTTGATAACGTCGCTTTCGGGCACAACTGCGTACCAGCCCGTGGTCGGGTTGGGGGTAGTTGGGATGAAAACGCTCAACATCTGGTTGGTGTTAGGAGTTGCGCCCATAGAGCCCGTTACAAAGGCCACTGCCCACAGGCCACGACGCGGATACTCCACCAAAATGACGCGGCGAAACCGATTTTTGGAGTCTTGCAGCAGGGTTTGCAGCAGCTGTTGCAGAGTCTTATAGATTGCCCCAGCTAAGGGAATTGCCTGGAGGGTGCGCTCCCCGACATCGAGCAACCAACGACCCGCAATGTTGCGGGCCATTAGCCCCATCAGCAGAATGGCGGCCAGAGGCACAGCAAAGCCAATCGCCAGGTTGATGAAATCAATCAGGATCGGGTTAAGACCGGTGAGCGGGTTGAGCTGCTTAGGAAAGCGGGTCAGCAGCCGAATTACCCAGTTTGCGACCGTAATTGTCAACCAGATTGTGGTTGCCAGGGGAATAATCACCAGCAGGCCCGCAATCAGATCATTCTTTAGGTCTTGTTGGAGTTTTTGCAACACAGGCAACTCGTGTTCCTCGTATCCGGTTCTTGAGCCAGTCGTCCAGACTTGCGAGCCGTTTAGATCCCCGTTCAGATCCATAGTCCCGTAGCGCTTAGTTTTGAATGCCGGACCAGCGGCAATGACTTAGCGAAAGCAGATAGCAGGGCATTCTCTGTCGTCTTCGAACCTGATTCGCTAGTCGTCGCAAGTTGCCATTAGGGCCAGAGCTATCCCTTTCCCATTGTAAACAATTGTTTCAATTCAGAAGTAGTGCCTTTGCTCCCCCTAGGCTTCCCAGCGCTGTGAACTGTTTAACCTATCCTAAGGCAAATCCGTATCATGCTTTACAAGGAGCGGGCAAACTAAAGCTAGGCCTACAGTTTCAGGATATAGCGGGCTAAATTGAGGTAAATCAAGACGCCTATAACATCTACGATGGTTGTAATAAACGGGGCCGACATCAGTGCTGGGTCGAACCCTAGGCTCTCAAAGAGGATGGGCAGCGTACCGCCCGCCGTAGAGGCCAAAACCGAAATTGCAACCAGGCTGATGCCCACTGTCAGCGCTACCGCCAAGTTGCCCTGCAGCAGGTAGGCCCAAATCGTAACCGCAATGCCCAGCATGAGGCCCAGAAAGGCACCTGCGATCGCTTCTCGGCGAATCACCATGAGGGCTTTTCGGGGGCTAATTTCTTTGGTGTTGAGGCCGCGAATAACGACAGTGGAAGACTGCGCCCCAACATTTCCGCCGCTGCCAATCAGCAGCGGAATGAAGGCAGCCAGCACGACAACTTCTTGCAAAATGCCCTGCTGACTGCGAATGACCGCCGTCGTTACGGTGTTGGTCAGCAGCAGCACCGAGAGCCACACTACCCGCTTGCGGGCCACAGCGAGCAAATTGGTCTGGAAATAGCTATCGCCTCCCGACTGCACACCGCCTAATGCGTAGATGTCTTTGGTGGTTTCTTCTTCTAATACGTCGATAACATCATCAACGGTGACGATGCCCACCAGCCGCTGCTCAGTGTCGACCACGGGCACGGCCAGAAAGTCATAGCGCTGAATCAGCCGTGCGACTTCCTCTTGGTCGGTATCGGTCTGCACCGAGATCACGTCGCGCGTCATCAGGTCACCCATAGTTTGCTCGGGTTGCCCCGTCACCAAATCCCGCAGCGACAGAATGCCGGTGAGGCGACGGGCCACATCGGTGACGTAGAGGTAGTAAATGGTTTCGCTGACGTCGGCGCGGCTGCGAATGTACTCCAGCGCCCGGAAGACAGTCCAGTTTTCCTTGAGGGCGATGTACTCCGGCGTCATGATGCGTCCGGCGGTACTGGCCTCATAGCCCAGCAGCAGCGCAGTGGATTCGCGCTCCTGAGGGCTAAGCTGAGTCAGCAGACGGCGCACGATTTTGGCAGGCAGTTCATCAAAGAGCCTAGCCCGGTCGTCAGGAGACATTTTATCGACGATATCGAGCACATCCTGGCGCTTGAAATCTTCGACCAAGGCCTGCTGAATGCTGGAGTCGAGGTTTTCGTAGACTTCGATAGCCTCATTCTTAGAGAGCAGCCGAAAAGCAATGGCCTGCATAGTTTCCGGCAGGCCCTCGATGGCTTCGGCAATATCAGCAGGCTGTACCGGCACCAGCAGCGCCTTTGCGCCTGGGTAATTGCGCTGTTCGAGGAGCATGGCCAGCTGCGATCGCACCAGGTTTGTTAGCTCATGCCGATCGAGCGGCTGTATTGCGATTGCGTTCTGTGCTTCAGTCAACGCCTAACCCCTGAGATACTGAAATATCCGCTGCCTATAGTCTAGTGGGCACGGTTGCGGCAGTGGAAGGGGCAGCGCCAGCGCCAGCACGCCAGAGGTAACCCAAGGGCAACAGATATTTCATGGACCAAGCCAATTTAACGCCAAATTTGGCGATAGCAGCCCCCGCTCAGGGAGAACGTCGAGCACTTATTACGTTAGTCACTGGGCCAACCCGTTCGGGCAAGAGCGAATGGGCGGAGCACCTAGCTCAGCAGTCGGGTAAATCAGTCGTCTATATCGCCACCTCCCAGGTAGCCGCTGACGACCTAGAGTGGGCCGCGCGTCTAGAAAAGCACCGGCAGCGCCGCCCAACCACCTGGCA
>DATNQE010000738.1:0-20587 GCA_036702895.1 Trichocoleus sp.
CGAATCACCTTAGGAACAACGCTTAAAGCCCGTACTGTTGATCCGGCTGACGCCTACGAAATTTTTCCGGGCATCTTGCTCTACAACTTGGGCGATCGTCTTTACACCTACGAGCCTGGTGGGACCGAACTAGTGCCTCAGCTGGCCACTGAGATGCCGGAAATCAGTGATGATGGCCTGACCTATACGATTCCGCTGCGGCAAGGCGTGACCCTGCACGACGGAACACCGTTTAACGCTGAAGTCATGGCATTCTCTATCGAGCGCTTCATGGAGAATGGAGGGCGTCCGGCCTTTCTGCTAGCTGAAAAAATTGACACAGTGGAGGCCACCGGGGACTACGAGCTCACCATTACCCTCAAGTCGCCCTTTGCAGCATTCACCTCTCTACTGACCTTCTGGGGAGTTACTCCGGTACCGCCAGATAGCTATGAGGTTGGGGCAGGCAAATTTAGTCCAGCTTCTTTTATTGGTTCTGGACCTTACAAGCTGGCCTCGTTTACCAGTGACTCTATCCGTCTCGATGCCAACCCAGACTATTGGGGAGAGCAGCCCAGCAATAGCGGGATTGATATTCAGATTTTCACCAGCCCAGCTAACCTCTACAACACCTTCAAAACGGGCGGCCTGGACGTAGCCTATCAGACCCTTGACCCCGACCAAATTGCCAGCTTAGAGCGTGAAGCAGGCTCTGGAGGTTGGGAAGTTATCGAGGCGGGCACGACCGTCATCAACTACATGAGCCTGAATCAGAAGATTGAGCCCTTCAATGACCCGAAGGTGCGTCAGGCAGTGGCAGCTATGATCGATCGCAACTTGATCAACGAACGTGTTTTTCAAGGTCAGGCAGAGCCTCTCTACAGCCTACTTCCCACTAGCTTTGACATCTACAAGCCGGTTTTCAAGGAGGCCTATGGCGACGGCGACTTTGACAAAGCAAAAACGCTTCTGACAGAAGCAGGCTTTTCTGAGTCTAACCCGTTTACTTTTGAGCTCTGGTATCCCTCTGCTTCTACGACCCGCAGCATTGTGGCCAACACGCTAAAGGAATCGATTGAGCAAGGACTGCCTGGGCTGGTGACCGTCTCCGTGCAAAATACAGAAGGGGCGACCCTGTGGGAGAACGTGGAGAAGGGCATTTACCCGGCGGTGCTGTCAAACTGGTACCCGGACTACTACGACGCAGATACCTTCATTCAGCCTTTTATGAGCTGTGACCAGGGCTCTGAGCAGGCCCTTTGTGAAAAAGGAGCTAGTCAAAGCAACGGGTCGTTCTACTACAACAAGAAAGCAAATGACCTGGTGGTAGCGCAGCAAAAGGAGCAGGATGTGGCCGCCCGCGATGAGATTTTTGAGCAGCTTCAAGACATCTTGGTAGAAGATGTGCCCTACATCCCGCTGTGGCAGAACAAGGACTATGTGTTTGCTCAAGGCAACGTTGATGGGGTAGCCGTTCAGCCCACTCAGCAGTTCCTGCTCTGGCAAATCAGCAAGTCGTAATTTGGCTAATGCCCTCCTGATTCCCTGCCTCAGGAGGGCATTAGTGCGTTTTTAGCCCTATTTTAGGCCACCTATAGCTTTTGTTGAGCTAGTTAGGACGTCTGAGAGAAATGGGGGTGTGGGGGCTGCGCTCCCAGCCAGGGGTTTTACCCCTGCACCCCGTGTCCTAAACAATCCGTCTACTGCTATATGACTTCTCGATCGAATGCGCTGCGGTATTACATCTTGGTGCGGCTGCTGCTAGCACCGCTGATGATTTGGACAATCACAACAGTGGTGTTTCTGCTGCTGCGCTCTACCCCCGGCGATCCGATGGATGCCCTGCTAGGGCCTAGAGCCCCTCAGGCGGCTAAGGATTTGCTGCGTAGCCAGCTAGGACTTGATGCGCCCCTTTGGCTGCAGTATTTTCGCTATTTAGGCGATTTACTGCGCTTCGACCTGGGCACTTCTCTAGCAAGCCAGGGGGAAACCGTCTGGCAGATTGTGCGCAACCACTTCCCGGCAACTGTCGAGCTTTCGGTATGCGGCATGGTTGTGGCGGCAGTGGTGGGGCTAGGCGTGGGTGCGATCGCAGCCTCTCGCCCTAACTCACCGCTCGATGCCGGCGGTCGACTGTTTGGCATCCTGACGTATGCCGTGCCCATGTACTGGTTCGGCATGATTTTGCAGCTCATTTTTTCGGTCCAGCTGGGCTGGTTTCCTATCGGTACTCGCTATCCTCTAAGCGGCACTCCGCCCCAAGGCTTTACGGGTCTGTATTTGGTGGATAGCCTGCTCTCAGGTAATTTAGGCCAGTTCGCTACGGCCCTTTACTACCTGGCTCTGCCTAGTTTGACCTTGGGCATTTTGATTAGCGGCGTGTTCGAGCGTATTGTCAGAGTCAACCTCAAGCAGACTCTGCGAGCAGACTATGTGGAGGCAGCGCGGGCCAGGGGAATTCCAGAATCGCGCATTGTTATGAATCATGCGCTCAAAAATGCCCTCATTCCAGTTGTCACAGTGCTGGGACTGACCTTTGCCTCGCTCCTAGGAGGGGCAGTGTTGACGGAGGTGACCTTTTCCTGGCCGGGGCTGGCAAATCGGCTGTATGAAGCGATTTCCGAGCGCGACTACCCAGTCGTACAAGGCCTGATGGTCTTCTTCTCCATCATTGTTGCTGCGATCAGCATTTTGATTGACATTCTTAACGCTTATATTGATCCGCGCATCCGATATTGACCCATTTTTTTACATTTCTGGGCAGCAATAACGGTTAGAAGGCGTTCCTATAGCTAGGGGATCAGCATCCCAGGGCAAATTTGAATTGAGCTGATGAGTATGCGTGAGTATGGTTAACCCCGCTATCGAATGCTAGTTTTTACGGATTGAGTATTTCCCAGAGTCAATCCAAAAGGAAAAATGCATAGAAAAAGACTCATATAAATACAGGAAAAAGCTGGGAAATATACGCTTAGAGCACTCTGTTACAGAAAATCGTTATCTGTAATATCGCGTAATTTGATATGGTGTGAGAACTCAAACGACATCAACAACTTCGCTCCAGAAAACACAGCAGCTGAGCTCGGCACAAAATAAGGTTAAGGAGTGCCAGCAAGACTGCAATTACCCTCACATTTCTAGTTAGTTTTCTTCAGAAGAGCTGTTGACCTATGTTCCCGGAGGATGGGTACTGTGGACATCAGATTTGGAGGTCTCAAGGGCCTTCTGAAACAGGCTCTAAATTGGGGTTACTGGTTGCTTCGGCTAATCGACGCTAGACTAGTACTATGTCTAGGCGTTGCTATTTTTTTCCTTGCAGTAGGGGTAGACTCTTCAGGTAACTACGCCACTGCTGCTGATTTGGGTGCGGTTTCGGTCGTCAAAGAGGCTTCCGTAGGATTGGGTGATTTGGTTGCCGCGCCAACCAGGATTGCTCCCGATTTGAAATCAGGGGCGCAGCAGCCTGATGAAGCGAGCTATCTGGAATTTGATCCTGAGATCGCAAACCGTTTAAGCCACGGCGAATTAACGCGTGCAGTTTTAACAGGCAGCCATCTGACTAGGGCACACTTCTTTATTGATGCCCCTACAACAGCCCCCTAGCAGGGTTTTCCAAAACAATCGTAGTCGCTGCAAAGCCGTTATCGACTACGGCTCGAAAGGTATGCAATGGCCTCTGTTGCATAGCTATAGCTATTGCAACGTTGCTTAGAATACTGATTTGGTGGGGGTTTGAAGGCCCATTTCCAGCTAGGGTTTGCTGCTGCACCCCATTTCAACTTCAGTGACTATGGCTACAGTTTCAAACTGTAAATCCAGGACACTAGAGCCTGGGTAGGGTTTCTATGTGATTGTTTGACAACCAATGGATCAATGCTGAGGACTTACAATACGGAGTTGGCTCCTCAGCGTTGATCCATTGGGACAAAATGACGGGTTTGGTTGGTTCGAGTACTTTAGGCAGAACGGTCTGCCGACACCACAATTTATTTCTGCTGAAACACTTATGAAGGCTCCTCTTCGCTTCCTCATGTGCTCTCCCCACCATTACGAGGTGGATTATGTGATTAATCCCTGGATGGAGGGTAATATCCACCGATCCTCTCGCGAGGCTGCCCAGGAGCAGTGGCAGGGTCTCTACCAGGCGATTTCTAACCATGCGGAAGTCAACCTAATCAAGCCTCAACAGGGCTGGCCCGACATGGTATTCACGGCTAATGCTGGGCTTATTCTGGGTGACCAGGTGGTGCTGAGCCGCTTCCTCCATAAAGAGCGCCAGGGAGAGGAGCCACACTTTAAGGCCTGGTTTGAGGAGCAGGGATATACCGTTCACCAATTGCCTAAGGATTTGCCCTTTGAAGGGGCTGGAGACGCGCTGCTTGATCGCGAGGGGCGGTGGCTGTGGGCAGGCTATGGCTTCCGGACAGAGCTAGACTCCCATGCCCTGGTGTCTCAATGGCTCGATATAGAGGTGCTGTCGCTGCGGCTGATGGATGAGCGGTTTTATCACCTTGATACCTGCTTCTGCCCACTGTTAGACGGCTATTTGCTCTACTATCCGCCCGCCTTTGACGCTTACTCCAATCGCTTGATTGAGATGCGGGTGCCCGCTCACAAGCGCATCGCCATTTCTGAACCCGACGCAGTGAACTTCGCCTGCAACGCGGTCAATATTGATCACATCGTGGTAATGAACAAGGCCAGTACAGCGCTGAAGCAGCGCTTGGCTGAAGTTGGCTTCCAGGTAATTGAAACACCCCTGACGGAGTTTCTCAAGGCGGGCGGCGCAGCTAAATGTCTAACACTGCGCATTAACGAGCCGGTACGCCACGAACTTCATGCCGAGGCTGCCATCGAAAGCCGCACGATTTCTCTAGAAGGGCATCTGCTTGACTCCGGTCTAATTAATCGGGCGCTAGATCTAATCGTTGAGGGTGGCGGCAGTTTCCAGGTGCTGAATTTTGACCTGGGTGAACAGCGGCAAAGTACCTCTAAGGCCCAGGTGCGGGTGTCGGCCCCTGATCACGAGGTCATGGGCGAAATTATGGCCCAGCTGATTGATTTGGGTGCCGTGACGCTGTCGGATGGGGCTCGTGGCGCTGTGCTAACGACTATCTCCCAGGCAGGCGTGGCACCTGACGACTTCTACAGCACCACTATTTACCCCACGGAGATTTTGGTAGACGGGGAGTGGATCCGTGTAGAAAACCAACGCATGGACGGGGTGATTGTGGTCAATCAAACAGGCAGCGGCCCCAGCGCCACCTGCAAACTGCTGCGGGATTTGCAGGTAGGTGACCGAGTGGTCACCGGAGTAGACGGCATTCGCAGCGTGCGTAAGGTCAGCACCAGCAGCCGCGATCGCAGCGGCAGCGGCAGCAGCGGCAGCAGCGAAGAGTTTAGCTTTATGGGCTCGGGTGTCTCCAGCGAGCGGCGAGTTGAACTCATTGTTGAGCAGGTTGCTTGGGAGTTGCGCAAGCTGCGCGACCAGGGTGGCCGAGTGGTTGTTGTGGCTGGTCCTGTAGTAATTCACACGGGCGGCGGCGAGCACCTGTCGGGGCTAATTCGAGAGGGCTATATCCAGGCGCTCTTGGGGGGCAATGCGATCGCAGTTCACGACATTGAGCAAGCGCTCTTAGGCACCTCCTTGGGGGTGGATATGAACCAGGGCATTTCAGTTCGGGGCGGTCACCGTCACCACCTCAAAGCGATCAACACTATTCGCCGCTACGGTAGCATTGCCGGTGCTGTTGAGCAGGGCGTGCTGAGCCGGGGCATTTTCTACGAGTGTGTGAAGAACAACGTGCCGTTCTCCCTGGCCGGGTCAATCCGCGATGATGGGCCGCTGCCCGACACCGAGATGGATCTGCTCAAGGCCCAGGCCGACTACTCCCGGTTAGTGCAGGGAGCTGACATGATCTTGATGCTGTCGACCATGCTGCACGCTATCGGCGTTGGCAATATGACGCCCGCTGGCGTGAAGATGGTCTGCGTAGATATCAACCCCGCTGTGGTGACCAAACTCGCAGATCGTGGCTCGCTGGAATCAACAGGCGTCGTAACCGATGTGGGGCTTTTCCTCAGCCTGCTGGTGAAGCAGCTCGATCGGCTCAACAACCCCTATGCCGTTGTATAGCTGTCGCCACCTTGCTTAGGCCATTTGATTGCTAGGGGTGTGGAGGCTTTGCCCCCAGCCAGGGATTCCACCCCTGCACCCCGTGCTAATTCCAGGGGCTATCGCGATATAAGCACACTGTGGCTGTAGGTTAACTGATAAAAAGGGGACGCAGTTCTGCGTCCCCTTTTTGTTGATTTTGATAGCGTCTCAGCCTTACAGACTAATCAGGAGACCCTAAGCAGCCGAGTTCATCAGCTGAATGTTGGAGAAGATAAACTCCTGAATGCTGGTCTGACCATCAGTTTCAGTCACCACATGGCGGCGCGACAGGATGAAGTAGCCACCCACTTTCTCGTAGTCATCCTCAAATTCGCTACGGCCCCCCTTTTGTTCTCCTGTGGTCGGGTCGTGGTAGACCGAATCGTAGCGATGGGACAAATAGCCCTCTCCAGTGTCGTGACTGCTAAAGGTGTTGATCGTCACCACCACCCCATGAATATGGCGGTGTACCAGGGATACCTCGTTGTCACGAACCTGATAGCGGTCGCCCTCCGACTTACCGCCCATGAGAATTTCTACAGCCCCATCAGCAAGCGTTTTGCCGTAGTTGAAGGTATTTTTGCCATGAGTATCCTCGAAACTGCGGCGGATGCGGTGAATGGCAATTTCAAACAGCTGGCCGTGGACTGCTTTTTGGGCTTCCTCATCAACCATACCGCTCACCTCGGGCTTGAGGTCGGCGCCAACTTTGGCGTGACCAGTAAAGGTTTCGCCATCACAGCGGTAGGTTACATCAGCCGTATAGCCAGGGAAGTTTTTGTCCCAGGTGTAGCGATTTTCGTAGGCTGCCCGAAATAAATCCTGGGCCGAGACTTGGGTTCCAACCATGCCATTCTCCTGGTTATTTTAAATTCCCGTTGGGGACAAATTTTCATCTCCTTTCAGGATAACGGGACAGAGTGGCAGATCAGGCCCAGGCGCTGGAATTCCTTCTACCGAATTGGGTTGCGGCAAAGTCCTGCATCCGACACATATACATCCGGCACATATATTGAGCCGAGGTGCGGGCTAGTTTGTGTAGTGGTGAAGTTAAAACTTTCGAGGCGACCGGCAGCTTTAGCTCCAATCAACGTTACCCTTGAAGCAAAAGCAAGGCTTACGACAGCAGCTCAGCCAAAAATAGGCAAAAAAAAACCTACCGGGGATAAGGGGGACATCGGTAGGTTTCCTCTGCAATCTATAGGGTTATCTATACCTTAAGGCAGATGCACTCCTGTGAGATCAGCATAATGGCTGATGTTGTGAAAGATGTCGAAACTTAAAGGGATGCACGAAGGTCCAGGGATTAAACCATTCGTAGCGTCTGCACGCATTCTTGGCCACCCTCCTAGGCTGCCAAATGCTGCTTGAGAAAGCCCAGTGATCGCATCCAAGCATCTTCTGCTGCCGCCGCATTGTACGCCTCGGGGCGGCTGTCGTTAAAAAAGGCGTGCCCAGCCTCTGGATAGAACTGGCTCTCAACGGCTTTACCCGCTGATCGCATAGCAGCCACCAAAGACTCGGCTGCTTCTAAAGGCACAAAAGAATCTTGACCGCCAAAAAAGGCCAGCACCGGAGCTTTAACCTGCGCTACGTCGAGCTGAACGTTGGGATGGATGCCGTAGAAATCGACAGCGGCGCCAATGCGATCGCTCACGGTTGCTGCTAACAGCGCTAATTGCCCGCCCATGCAAAAGCCGACAACACCGACTTTGGCACTCGTAACCGCTTCATGCCCCAGCAGGTAGTCCACTGATTTCTCCAGGTCTTGAGCCGTTTTTCCAATATTGAGCGCCATCATCATTCGCCCGGCTTCATCAGGTGATGTAGTCTTTTCTCCACCGTAGAGATCGGGCGCTAGCGCCACAAATCCAGCTTGGGCAAATCGATCGACCACCGACTTGATGTGGGGCACTAGGCCCCACCACTCCTGAAGCACAATCACACCCGCCCCCGATCCAGATTCCGGGAGTGCCAGGTATCCTAGCTCCGCAATGTCTGCACCCATTTAAGACCTCATCTATGTCCACCTAAGAGCCTAGCACCCGGCATTAACCCCTGCTTCTGTGAGGTAAAAGCAGCTCTCTGCAAGGGCTCTTGCAGGTTTATTTGATTTGATTAACCAGGGGTCACAGGGCAGGTGCAAAGTGGTTCGTAAACCGATAAAGTGGCTATATGTATGACGAAGATGAGCTAACAACTCTAGACCCAGAGGTGGAGTTTGCGGACCCCCTCGATCAGCTGGCGCCGATAGAAGAAGAAAGCGGCCCCCAGTATGACCCTGAGGAAATGCTGCCGCTGCTGGAGTCCACCGAACCCCAGCAGCGAATGCTGGCAGCGCGGGCTTTTTGCGAGCTCGAAGATGAGCGCGCTATCCCCGCCCTAATTGGCATGCTGGGGGATAGCTGCCCCTTGGTTCGAGTCAGCGCTGCCTATGCGCTAGGCCGTAATACCTGCGCCGCTGCTGTCGATCCGCTGGTCAAGCAGCTCCACGCAGACTGGAATGGGTATGTCCGTAAAGGTGTGGTGTGGGCTTTGGGCAACAGCCGCAACAGCAAAGCTCTGCTCCCCCTCATTGACGCCCTAAGAACCGATATCTCCGCAGTGCGACTCTGGGCTGCTAGCGCTTTGGCCCAAATGGCCCATGTCAGCTACGAATCTGTTATTGCAGCGATCCCTCCACTGATTGAGGCACTCCGCCGGGATGCTGTCGCTGCGGTACGGAGCAACTGCGCCTGGTCTATCGGGCAGCTCTGCCGGGAACTTCCTTCTAACGTGGTTTACAACACGGCCATTGACGCGCTGCTTGAAACCTTTGCTGAGGATGACGACCTCGGCGTTCGAGAAGACGCCCGTGCAGCTCTGCTTAAAGTGGGCGACACTCGCGGCCTGCAAACTATAGAAGATATTGAGCAGGACGGTTTCTTTTAGGGATTTTCTGCGCCTTCTCTGAAGCGACTGCGGTAAAGACCGCCTCAACCCACTCTTCTCACTGTTCGGCATGAAAGCTTCTCAACCGTCCTTTCAGGCCAATTTTTTTCGTCTCGCTGCAGCCAATGTCGTCTCCAACCTGATGGTGCCTCTGGCTGGACTGGTAGACACAGCGTTTCTGGGGCACCTGAGCGAGATTCGGCATCTAGCGGGCGTTGCCTTAGCTACGGTTATTTTCAATGTGGTCTACTGGAGCTTTGGCTTCTTGCGTATGGCCACTACCGGAATGACAGCGCAGGCCAGAGGTCGAGCAGAGGAGGATGAGGTCTGGCTGATTGCGCTGCGTAGCGGTGCGATCGCACTGGGGCTAGGGCTGCTGATTCTGCTGCTGCAAGGGCCCATCCGAAATCTCGGCTTCAGTTTGCTAGCAGCGGAAGCAGACGTTAGAGCAGCCGGGTACGACTTTTTCAATGCCCGCATCTGGGATGCCCCAGCGGTGCTGTTGAACCTGGTGCTGCTGGGCTGGTTTCTGGGGCGAGAGCAGGGACGGCGCGTTATTTTGCTGTCGCTCTGCGGCAACCTCAGCAATGTTGTGCTGGACTACATCTTTGTACGGCAGTTAGGCTGGGGCAGCACCGGCGCAGGACTGGGAACGGCCCTAAGCCAGTACCTGATGCTGATCCTGGGATTGGGGCTGGTGCTGCAGGAGGGTGGCCTGCGGCAGGCACTGAGACTATTTCCCCAAATTTGGCAAGGGCAGGCGCTTCGCAATCTATTTCAGCTCAACCGAGATATTCTAATTCGCACCTTTGCCCTGGTCATAAGCTTTGCCCTCTTTACCAATTTCAGCTCAGCCCTAGGCACTGACATTTTGGCGGCCAACACGCTGCTCTTGCAGGTCGTAACCCTGGCGGCCTACTTTATTGACGGCATCGCTTTTGCCACCGAGAGTTTTGCTGGGCTTTTTTACGGCAGCGCTAACCAGAAGGATGTCGACATACACAGCCGGGAATTGGAGAGCCTGCTGAGGCTAGGCGGCAGCTCCAGCCTGGGCTTGGGCCTAGCCTTTGCCTTCGGCTTTGCCCTGCTGCCGGGACCGCTCTTTGGGCTTCTTACTAGCCACAGTGCCGTTGTGGCCGAGGTCAATCGCTTTGTTTGGTGGCTGGTGCCCTGCCTGGGTCTGGGCGCGATCGCATACCTACTAGATGGCTACTTTTTGGGCCTAACCGCTGGGCGCACGCTGCGAAACGCCACCGTAGCGGCGGCAGTGCTAGGCTTTTTGCCCCTAGCGCTTGTGGCTCAGGCCAACGCCAATCCGCACCTGCTTTGGCTGGCGCTAACCTGTTTTATGGGGGCACGGGCGCTGACGCTGGTGCTGGCAGTACCCGCAACGCTGCGCTAGGCGCTTGTTAGCAACGTCCAGTAGCGATCGTAGATATCAACGGCCTCACCAACCGGAGCAATGGACTCGCAGCGGCTCAGCACATCGTCAGGGGGAAACAGATCAGCGTTACCTTTAATTTCTGCAGGCAAGAGGTCAATGGCTGATTTGACAGGTGTGGCAAAGTTGAACTTCTCAACGTTGCGAGCGGCGTTTTCTGGGTTGAGCTGGAAGTTGATCCACTCGTAGGCAGCCTCGGGGTTGGGGGCCGTCTTGAGAATGGCCATTGTGTCGGTCCATAGGGATGCGCCGCTGGCAGGTACCTGATAGACCATATCGGGGTTGTCTTCCTGGACTGCGATCGCATCCGAAGAATAGCCCATTGCGACTGCTAAATCGCCTGCGAGCAGCTGATCCTGCCAGGCGTCGGTGGTAAACGAAGCCAGCGTTGGCCGAATTTCTACCAGCTTCTGGTAAGCAGCTTCAATTTCCTGCTGGTTTGTAGAGTTATAGGAGTAGCCCAGGGATTTCAGCGCAGCTCCCATGACTTCGCGCACATCATTAAGCAGCGTCACCTGCCGGGTGAGGTTTCCTTTGTTTTGCCAGATATACGCCCAGTCTTCGGGCGGCGGATTGAGCTGCTTACTGTTGTAAATCAGCCCAGTGGTGCCCCAGGCAAACGGTACGCTGTGGCCGTTGTTAGGGTCGTAGCCAGGGTTAGCCCAGTTAGGGAGCAAGTCCTCCAACCCTTTGACGCGGCTCTTGTCCAGAGGGGCCAGCATGTCCAGGCTGATCATCTCCTGCACCATATAGTCGGAGGGATAGATAATACTGAAATTGCCACCCCCGCCCGCCTGTAGCTTGGCCAGCATTGTCTCATTAGAGTCATACAGCGTCACCCTAACTTCGATGCCGGTTTGATCCTGAAACTGCTGAATCACTTCATCATCAACGTAAGCTGCCCAGGTGTAAATCTCCAGGAGGTTGGAGCCACTCTGTCCGCCGTTGCCTGCCTGCACATCTGAGAGACCCCGCCGAGAGTTGGACAACATGAGGGCAGAGAAGGCTCCTGCCGAGAGCTGGAGAAAGTGCCGTCGGCCATTACGAATGGGGGGGAAGCTGCGCAACAGCTGAGACTCGAATTCCGCCATAATTCTGAAATTTTCCCAGTAAACAAGCAGCGCCAGCGTGAGGGTCTAGAAAGCTCTTTTTATCAGCGCACCCTCGATCCTACTTCAAACTACCCATATTTCAGGGTTAAGAATCAGTCCTAGCATCCGCTCCAAACCAGGCTGAGTCCACCCTACGGCAGAATCTGCGGCTCTAGTAAAGGAGTACTGTAAAAGAATCTTTTCTTTGTAATCCGCACCCTCACAGTCTTTACCGTAAGGAGTTCTCAATGGCTTTTGATAGTCCGCGTCATACAGCCCAACCTGGTGCTTACCGCACGCCTCGACGCAGCACCGCCCAAACAGCCTCCAATTCTATAATTGAGCGCCTGATCCAGCCTCAGATCGTCGCCAACTGGAGTCTTAACGAGGAAGGTCAGGTAGTCTGTCTCTGGGAGAACCCCTCCTCCATGCGGCAGCCCAAACCTAAATCGTAAGTGCGATCGCTAAAAGCCTGATCTTTAGCAAATAGGGTAAACCCCTTAGCTATCTGCCATTTCTGTGGCACGCCTAACTCAGCAATAAATTTTCCTCAGGACAGTCCACAGGACAGCAGGATAGGGCATACTGAAAGCATATCCTCAGGACAGTCCACAGGATAGCAGGATGAACGGCGGGGAAATTGACAGACTGCCAGTAAGCCAATTAAGTCAGCGCTACAACCTAGCTAGGAGCGCTGTCTATACCCGCATGGAAGCTTTGGGCATCACAACCGAAAAGGTAGGCAACAAAGCCTACATCAATTCTGCCCAACTGCGGCTAATGGATGACCTACACCGGTTTATTCAAGCGGGCGGAACTACACCAGAATTTCTCGATATGCGAGGTGCTCAACGGGATGTCCAGCCTGGCTCAGGCCAATCCTCAGGACTGTCCCTAGGACAGCCCGATCTGTTGCGGCTGATCACCACCGTGGCAGCTGAAGTCGCGGCTCGCTTTCAACCTGCTCCCGAACCCAATCCTCTGGGGTATTACCATGATCTAGAGGAGGCAGCCCGCAATGGCTGGCTGCTAAAGACTTCAGAGATTGCTTACTTGTTGGATCTGTCTCCTGAAGAAATTCAGCGGTGCGGCGACCGCTTTCAGGATGCAGGTTTTGTGTTTACTAGGGTGGGCTTTCGAAGCCGAGGCGAGGGAGCCTGGCAAGTTTCAAAGCGTAGGTAAACATCTGCCGCTGCAGTTCTGAAAGCAGGGCTAAAACCAGCCCGCAGGGATCCACCTGAAAGCATGTATAATAAAAGGGCCAGTTGGTAGCTGGCCCGAAAGAACAACACGTTTTTTACTTTGGCTTTGGCTTCTTTTTCAGTAGCTTTGGCTTTTTGGGTGATGTTGGTGATAGCACTGGCATCACCTAACTTTTTGGGATGGACTGTCAGCCACTCTGGCCTGTGTACGCCAGGGGGAGCTTTACCCACCAGTGGAGGCTTTCTCCTTGGGCCCTTCAGTCTTTGTGTTTCTACTTTAGCATGTCCTGAGGACAGTCCAGAGGACAATTAAAAGTTTTTCCTGAGGAAAATCCTCAGGACAGTCCTCAGGACACATTGAAATACTGGCTAAGCTCACTATGGACGGGGCGCTGGACCCACAGGTAACGGCTGGAGATTCTTCTCCAAACCCATACAGCAAGCTACTTTGAGCAACTAGCCTAAAAAAACACCCTAGAAATTCTCTAGAGTGCAAATTGTTGCTGTGAGCAGGAAAACCGGACGAAAAGAGTCCTAGACAGTGCGGCTGTGATCAACAGTGTCCGCAGAGCACAGGACAAAGCAGCAGACAGGATAGACAACGGGTGAAACAAAACCACAGACCCCGGACTTGTTGAGGGTCCATTGGGGGGTTCTTCTAGAAGGACAATGGACAGGACAGAGGTCAGATACGCGCTCAGTAGTTGGGATAGCCTACTCCAGACGATTGCAGTTGGGTAAGCGCTGCCCTCCTTTTAGGAGTACTGGTGCGATAAAGGCCAACCGGCTCGACTAAAGGAACGGGGTGAGGTAGAGCGGGGTTAGCCGCATCAATGGGGGATGGAATACTGAGTTGATTGAAACGCATGGGGTGGGGCTCCTTGTGGGGGAGTGTAGGGCAGGATTGGAGGATGACAGGGTTGAGCAATCAGCTCAGGCAAAAGCAGTGCGCCGCTTTGGATTGCCTTGAAATCTGTCCTAAGCGCTGTGTTTGAGCACTCCTCTTGGCTGTGTGCCCTACGGAAGGAAACAGCCCCAATGCAAGGGTTTTCCAGAAGAAAGCGTGTGTCTTGTCACCGGGACTATTGATGCTCGTCACTTTTAAGCTGTGGTGACGGAGCCTAGCTGCATCAGCAGTCCTTCGTAATACTGCCCTGGAGGGTGCCCTATGCCAATTCCGAGGCTTTTAAGGTCTTTTCGGGGAGCACTTAGCAGGCGATATCCCTCTGGTAGAGTACCTGGGTTCTGCCCATGTCCCACCCAGGCTATAGAGTAGTTAGGTGGTCACGAATTTGCTTTTCCTTCCTGCTATGACTTCCACCCCGCTGGCTCCTTTTATCTCTGCTGTGCCTGTCGACCAGATTCGCTACAACGACCAGGGGCTGGTGCCTGCCATTGTGCAAGACTATCTCGACGGCACCGTGCTGATGATGGCCTGGATGAATCGGGAGGCGCTGCAAAAGACCCTGGAGACGGGCGAAACCTGGTTCTGGAGCCGTTCCCGCCAAGAATTTTGGCACAAGGGGGAAACCTCAGGGCATTTGCAGAAGGTACAAGCTATTCGCTATGACTGCGACAGCGACACGCTGCTGGTAACGGTAGAGCAGATTGGCGATGTGGCCTGCCATACCGGCGAGCGTAGCTGCTTTCATCAGGTGGATGGGCATAAGGCTGCGCCTCCGGCGGATACCCTGTCTCAGGTGTTTGAGGTGATTTGCGATCGCAAAGCCCACCCCAACCCCGACTCCTACACCTGCAAGCTGCTGGCAGGTGGCGACAACAAGATTCTCAAGAAGATTGGTGAAGAGAGCGCGGAAGTTGTAATGGCGTTTAAGGATAACGATCCAGACGCTATTGCTGGCGAAGTAGCTGATTTGCTCTATCACACACTCGTGGCTCTGGCCCACCACGAAGTCGACCTCAAGGCGGTCTACCGCAAGCTGCAAGCACGACGACGCTAGCCAGCACCAAATCCCTTAGACAACCGTTGAGCACCTGCGCCAAGAGCATCATGGTAAAAGTAAGGCATTGTGCCCCTATTGAGAAACTCTATGGCCAAAGTGGTGTCTGTCCACTCCTTTCGCGGAGGCACCGGCAAGTCAAATACCACTGCGAACCTGGCCGCTACCGTCGCTAGCCTGGGGCATCGGGTCGGCGTGGTCGATACCGATGTGCAGTCCCCCGGTATTCACGTACTGTTTGGCTTTAGCGAAGAAAAAATGCCCCAGGCGCTCAACGACTACCTCTGGGGCCGCTGCGCTGTAGAAGACACCGCTTACGATGTCACCGCCGTACTGGAGGACAAGCGCCATCCAAAAAGCGCTATTTACCTGATTCCTTCCAGTCTGAAAGCGGGAGAGATCGCGCGGGTGCTGAGAGAGGGGTACGATGTCGGCCTGCTCAACGACGGCTTTCAGGATTTAATTACCCGCCTGGAGCTAGATTTTCTCTTCATCGACACCCACCCGGGGCTCAATGAGGAAACCCTGCTGTCAATCACGATTTCGGATACGCTGCTGCTGATCCTGCGGCCTGACCAGCAGGACTTCCAGGGAACTGCCGTCACCATTGATATTGCCCGCAAGCTAGAGGTGCCCGACCTGCAGCTGCTGGTCAATAAGGTGCTGCCCTCGTTTGATATGGAGACCCTTAAAAACGACATTGAGAAGACGTTTACAGCGCCTGTACTAGCCGTTTTTCCTCTAACAGAGGAAATGATGCAGTTGGGCAGTCGTGGGCTTTTTTGCCTGCGCTACCCTGGCCACCCCCTAAGCCATTTGCTGCGGTCTGTAGCGGGGCATCTCTTGGTCTGAGGGAACTAGGAACTACATAGCAGCCAGGGTGTAAACCGCCTGCTGGTCGGCTTTGCCCTTAAGGCCAACCCGGCCGAGGGGTTGGGTCGAGAAATGGGATGCGATCGCATCCTGCATGGGCTGATTGATCAAAATCTCGTTAGGGCCCGCCTGCCCCATCAGCCGGGCTGCCGTGTTGACCGTATCGCCGAGAATATTGAACTCCCGGCGGCCCCTAGGTTCGCCAATTTCGGCTGCAAACACAGGTCCATAGGTCAGCCCAATCCGGTAGGTGAGCCGAATCGGCTGGCCCTGCACCAGCGGCGGCGTAATGGTCTCAATCAGGCGACGGATCGCCAGCATGGCGTCGGCTGCCCGCAGCGGATCGCTGGGGTCGGGGTTGAGCACGCCAAAGTGAATCAGCATTTCCGAGCCGATGGAGTGGTAAGTCACCTTCTGCAAAATGCCGCCCCGCAGCTCCACCGCACCGTTGATCAAGGAGAACGCCTTGGCAAAGCAGGTTACTAGCGCTTCGGTCTCCTCCGGCAGGGCCACATCCACCGCCTCTGGCAGACCAATAAGGTTGACAAAGGCCACCGCCACCGTCGGAAAAGCGGGCGGGATCTTGCGCTGGGCAGCATTTTCCACCACCAGCTGCAGCACCGAGCGGGGCAGGTAGCAGGCCAGCGGCTCCACTAACCCCAGAGCTGATTCGATAGCGCTGAGTAATCCGGTGGGGCTGCGGTCAAACAGCATAGGCGTGGCGGCGCGGCGGCGGTTAAGCGTGATGTCGTACTCTCCTAAAGCCTTGTTGGGCAGGTCGTCTACCACTAGCCAGTGATCTAGGGCGCCCGGTTCAAGCGTTAGAGGCTTTTGAATCAGGTCTTTAGCGGCGGCAGTGAGCGAGACCCGACCCACGGCTCCGGCCCCTTCCGCCTGTTTCGCGAGCTGCACAGCCTGACCCAGCAGCACATGACCCATGCGCAGAGGCGTCCCGATATCGGCCTTGACGAAGCGCCCAACGTGCAGACCCACTCGCATTTTGAGAAACAGAGCGCCCTGACTGGTCTCGATTTGGGCAAACTCGGTCATGGCTCGCTGCATTCGCAGTCCGGCGTGGATAGCTTGCTCCACCTGTTTGTGGGGCTCGATAGCCGTGAACTCAACTAGCAGCGCATCTCCTGTAAACTCCAATAGGCTGCCGCCGGACTTGCTGATAATCTCAATCATCACGGCAAAATAGCGGTTGAGCAGATCGAGCAGCAGCTCGGCCCCCGCCCGACCCTCAGCAGCCCTAGCCTCTAGCAGAGGGGTAAACCCGGCCAAGTCGGTAAAGAGCAAAGTGCCCTTCTGCCAAGCGTGGCGAGAAATCCCAGGCGAGGGCAGTTGCTGGGACACCGACCGCGGCACATAGTCGATCAAGATGTGCTGCAGGGTGCGTAAATGCTCAAAGACTCGCATCAGATTGGCCGCCGAGGGTTCAATCCAGGTGGCGGCATAGAGGTCGGCGGGCAGGAGCGATCGCAATCTAAACTCCACAGCGGCCAGGGGATTGGCCGCTAGTGCCGTTGCCGGCGGTGAATTCAAAAAAGGGGCCATGAATTCCTAGGATGCATTTTCCCCAGTGTGCCCAGTTGCGTCGTAAAGGCTTGAGGCATAGGCGTTAACGGCCTTAATCTGGCAGCCGTAAGCCCTTACGGGAAGCTTATTCGTTCGCGGCTTTCGTCAGCCAGCGCTCCAACCCTCGCCGGGTCGGCGTGCCCGCAGCGGAAAATGCCCACATCGCCCGCTTGTGCTCTGGACCGTAGCTAATATGCAGCGGTCTAGAGGGACCATAGTAATAGATGGAATCGAAGGGCAAGCTGTTCTCCAGCAGCCAGTCGAGAATGCGATCGCTCCCCACACCCTCCACCCGAAAATCGCAGGCTGCCCCCAACCGCGAACAGTAGTAGCGGCCACTGCGGTTCTTCTCATGGGCCATATGCTGATCGCGGCTGGGATCGACATGGCCGTACTTCTCCCCTGTAGTGGGGTCGCGCCGAGCCAAAAATTTCTTCAAATCGACCGAGCAAAACCCATAGGTCAGCCGAAACCCCGTATATCCAAACGCATCAATGACGGGATTGAGGATGTGCTGGTTGAGGTCTTGAAGCGCCTCCACGCTCTCATCCTGCCCAGGCCACGGGTCGATCTGGTCGGAAAACCGCTGGTAGGTCTGGGTGCAGGTGCAAAACTCTTCGAGAGTGAGATACTTGCCTAGCATTGGGGAGCGGGGGAGCAGGTATAAGGTCAAGGTACACGGTGTATAGCTTCCTTGAAGCCTTATACCCCTTCTGCCCCTGCCTGCTGCCCCCTGCCTTCTGCCCTGCCTTTCTAAAACGTCGGAAAAAACATCTGTCGGTACGCCCCGATCAGCACCTCTCCCCAAAAGATTGTGATCACCGCGCCCAGCGCCAAAAACGGGCCGAACGGCATGGGCTGACGGCGACTGATGAGGCCTAGTGCGATCGCACCCCCGCCCACAATCGCCCCACACAAGCAGGCTAAAAATCCACTTAACAAAACGCCTTGCCAGCCCAGCCAAGCTCCCAGCATGGCTGCCAGTTTGGCATCGCCACCGCCCATTGCGGTTTGCCCTAAGGCCGCTGAGGCAAATAGGGTGATGGTATCAAACAGCCATATTCCCAGGACGGCACCGACGATGCCCCCTATGAACGGGTGCACGGCTGCCGCTATTGATCCAGTTTCGGTGTAGCCCAGCCACGCTTTGAACAGTAGCCCCAGCACTAAACCCGACTGGGTCAGGGAGTTCGGCAGGGTGAGAGTGTCGAAATCGATAAAGGTCAGCGCCACCAGCCAGCTCAGCAGCAGCCAGTAGCCCAGCGTCAGCCAGGAGAAGCCAAACAGGGCAAAGGTAGCTAGAAACAGCCCACCCGTAAACGCTTCCACTAAGGGATAGCGGGCGGCAATGGGGGTTTTGCAGTAGCGGCAGCGGCCCCGCAGCCAAAGCCAGCCAAAGACGGGTACGTTGTCGTAGGGCTTGAGTCGAGTGTGGCAGCGGGGGCAGCGCGAGGGCGGATGAACTAGCGATAGCCCCGCCGGAATGCGGTAAATCACCACGTTGAGGAAGCTGCCTATGGCAGCCCCCAGCATAAACACAAACGCGGCTGGAATCAGGGTGTAGTAAAGGGGAAGGTCTTGCACAGCAGCCTGTCAACACTCTCCTCGAAGCATACCCCCTGCAACCCTACAATCTACGGAGTTGCGTTAGGGGGCTAGAGCGACTTGCCTCTCCGGTCAAAGCTTTGGGAACCCATTTTGGAAAACCCTTTCCGAAATAGATCCAGCAGGCAGCCAGATCCCTCAGTCAATCAAAGCGGAATGAATATTGATAATTCCTGGGCTATTTGCCTGACTAACCATCTAGGTCACTTCGTCAAAGGCAGGCGCGTGGCGCAGTTGCCCGTTGAGCTTCTCCGGCAGCTGACCGATGCGCTTCACTCGAAAAGCCGCTTCTGGCACCTCAAAGGGATGCTGGATACCGTAGCGGCTGGCAGGCTCGAAGCCAAACTGGGCGTAGTAATCGGGGTGCCCCAGCACCGTGACCAGAGCATTTCCCCGGGTTCTCACCAAAGCCAAACCCTCCTGCACTAGACGTTTGCCAACGCCCTGGCGCTGTTTAGAAGGTAAAACCGCTAGAGGCGCCAGCACCAGTACTGGCAGCGTCGGCAGCTCGAGTAACTGGCCGTAGCTAAACAAGATGTGGCCGACAACCTCGTGGTCAACCTCTGCTACGAGCGCCAATTCAGGGATGTAGGCGGGGCTTGAGCGAATTTTCTCAACCAGGCGGGCTTCCTCCGGCTGGCCAAACGCCTGGATCAGAATTTGGGTAATGGCGCTGTAATCGCTTACCTGCTCCGGCCTAATTTGAATGGGAGGGGTTGCCTGCATAACTAGAGTCTTGGAGGATCATCTGAAATAGAACCAACGGGAGCGCTAGCCCTTCACCGCTGCTAGCGCTTGGTCTAGATCTGCGATTAAGTCCGCCGGATGCTCTAGCCCCACCGAGAGCCGCAGCAAGTTGGGCGGCGTTAGGGTGCCGGGAGCTTCGATAGAGGCGCGGTGTTCAATCAGGCTGTGGGGGCCGCCAAAGCTGGTAGCGCGGGTAAAAAGCTTGACCTCGGCAGCAACGGCCATTGCCTCAGCCTGCCCGCCGCGCACCAAGATGGACAAAACTCCGCCGTAGCCGCTCATCTGCTGGGCTGCGATCGCATGTCCCGGATGCTCCGGCAGCCCCGGGTACAGAACATTCTCTACGGCTGGATGCTCGCCCAAAAACTCCGCCAGCTTCTGGGCGTGGTCAGCCTGAGCCTTAACCCGGTAGGGCAAAGTTTGCAGACCCCGCAGGGCCATGTAGCAGTCAAAGGGAGCTGGCACTGCGCCGCCAATTTCTTGGATTAACCGAATCTGCTGAAACAGCGGCGTGGCCTCGCGGGCGACGACAATGCCGCCAATGACATCGCTATGGCCTGCTAGATATTTGGTTGTGGCGTGAATCACCAGGTCAGCACCGTGGTTCAAAGGGTTTTGCAGCACCGGGGAGGCCAGCGTATTGTCACAGGCTAGGTAAGCATCAGCGCTGTGAGCCAGCTCTGCCACCGCTTGAATATCCGTCACCGCCAGCAGCGGGTTAGACGGCGTTTCGATGAGAATTAGTCGGGTTTCGGGCTTGATTGCGGCCTTTACCGCCGCTACATCCGTTGTGTCTACCAGAGTGAAGGCCAATCCCCAGGGAGCGCAAATGCGGCGCAGCATTTCCTGCACACCGAAATACACACTCTGGGGCGCAATCACGTGATCGCCTGTTTTGAGCGCCTGAAAGACGGCCAGGGTAGCGGCTGAGCCCGAAGCAAGCGCTACCGCCTCAGTCCCCTGCTCCAAAGCGGCAATGGCTCGCTCTAGCGCCTGGCGATTGGGGTTGCCGCTGCGGGAGT
>DATNQE010000814.1:0-14485 GCA_036702895.1 Trichocoleus sp.
ACACTCTTCTACTTGAGATTGGAAACCTACCGACCGCCACGCTCAAGCTAAGTCAGAGGGAATTTGAACGTCGCCTTGGGCCTGTTGAAGCTGAAGCTGCACCAGGTTTTGCACGTCTTGACGACGAACCTCAATGCCCTGGCTGACGTTGCCGGGGGTTTCAAAGAAGATGAGGCTGTCGATGGGCTTGAGCGCCAGCATCTGAAAAATAATGTGGATAACAGGCACCGGCAGCGCCATCACTTGCGGGTCTTTGACCGAATGAGGGCCTGAGGCGACGTCCTTGAGCGTCGAAAAGGCGTAGACAATATTTTTGCGGGTGTCGGGCTCGTTGCGGTTGCTCAACGTCGTCATCACCCAACCCTGGTCGAGGGTTTGCAGAATATAGTACTGGGTATGCTTGAGCTGGCCTGCGATCGCCTTTAAGGTCGGTGCGATCGCAACCACCGCGTCTCCGGTCACCCCATCTTTGGGCGCTTCTTCAATCAGGGTCTGAACTTGCGTATCAAGATCCATAGAGTGTCTCAAGGGTGTCTCAATCTATACAGATTTCTGTGTGTCTTCTGGCTTCTTTCTGGATTTTTTTGGGCTTTATTTTGGCTTTACTAAGGGTTCATACAGTCTTTACAACCCAGCGTACAATCTTGCCACATTGCCCAAAGTCTCTCTATGTAACCGTTTCAGCTTATTGCAGGTTAACTCGTTTCCTCAACCCTGGGACTGAATGGTCTGGCCCCCCACCCACAGGTGACGGTAAAAAGGTTAACTAGGATAAGGGGCATTCACCACAATTTCACCTAACCAGAGGAGGAGTTCGAGTCCTCCCGAACTATCTTGTGCTAGGTCTTGCTGAATACACTCATCGGGGTAACCTATCGCTCGAGCGTGGACGCACTCTTTAACGCCCTACTAAATGAACTGAGAGACGCTACTAGCGCCTCCGCGTCCGCTTGCGAAGCCGTCGCTCAACGATTGACTAGCGAAGTGCTGCGCATCTGTGCTGAAAGTCAGCGTATTCAAGATTCTGGTGAGGCAGAAACCTGGGCCTTAAACCTGGGTAAGCATCGCCTCAAGCAGTGCCTTAAGTACTATACCTTAGGCTCTCGCCAGGGCCGGGTAGAGCTGCACAGCACGCTCAGCGCCATTATTTATCGGTACATCACGCCACCGCAGGTGCAGACCAGCTATCAGGCTCGCCTGGGGCTGATAGAGGATTTTCTTCAGGGCTTTTACGTAGAAGCTCTGAACGCCTTTCGGCGGGAGAGCCAGATGCCGGCCACCTACCAGCCCAGGACGCTGCTAGAGCTGGCGGAGTACATGGCTTTCACTGAACGCTACGCCAAGCGGCGCATTCCGCTGCCGGGGCGGCGCAGTCAGCAGCTCATCATTTTGCGGGCGCAGACGTTCTCAAAACAGCAGCCGCCTGAGGTCGCAATTGATATTGAGCAGGCCACTGACCATGCGGGTTCAGGGGATGGCGATGAGCCTCGGCCGATTACCTCGCAGCAGCGGCTACGAGAGGAGATGCTGGCCCAGTGCGACGAGCCGCCGGAAGATTCCCTGCGCGATCGCATCATTGAGGAGCTATTGGCCTACCTCAAGGAGCGCGACCAGGAGGACTGCGCCGACTATTTCACCCTGCGGCTGCTGGATCTGCCCACGCCCGAAATTGAGTCGATGCTGAAGCTCTCTCCCCGCCAGCGCGACTATCTGCAGCAGCGCTTCAAGTACCACCTGATTCGCTTTTCCCTCTCCCACCACTGGGAGCTGGTGCACGAATGGCTAGAAGCGGACCTGGAGCGCAACCTAGGCCTGACTCCCCAGCAGTGGCAGTCTCTGCAGGACTCGCTCTCGCAGAAACAGGCCAAGCTGCTGCTGCTCAAACAGCAGGGCGTTACCGATACTGAAATTGCCAAAACTCTGGGTCTTACCCCTACTCAGTTTCAAAAAAATTGGTCTGCACTGTTGGAGCAAGCCTGGGAAATTCGTAACCTATAATCATCCGGATGTGCACGGCAGGGCCATGAAGAGAGACACAGAAATCATCAGGGATTTGTTGCTTTGGCTCCTCGATGATCCCCGCTCTAGCGGCCCTGCTCCATTTGGGGCTTCCTCAAATGTGCCCTTCCCAGCGGAAGGAGAGGCCGACCTGTCAGGCGAATTTTGGGATCCCTTTGAATCAGAAGCCTTTGCCATAGCTGAAGCCCCTGGGCTGTTATCCCCAGGTTCCAATCCCCATCCTGTTTCTTTGGGAGAGATACCCGCTGTGCAAGACCATTTTCAAGCTCTTATTAAACGTAGGCTGCGCCTCGAAATTGAGCGCCGTCCTCCGCTGTTTCCCTGGGAACACGAGGTTCAGGATTACCCCGAATGGCTGACTAAAGACGCTGTCGCTCCCCTGTGGATAGAGCATCTGCGCACGCTCAAGCTGCCGACGCTGCCCGATGACGTCATGACCGCCCTGCTGGAGCGCTGTCAGGCTTTGGCCAGCCAGCCTCTAAAAACGGGAGTGCGGCTCGTAAAAGCTGTGGAAGAACTGTTCCCGGAGCAGCCCCAAACCCTGGAGAATGTTGCCCGCTTGGTGCTAACCCCGGCCTATCGCTCGGGTCGCACTGAACTGCCTACTCTCGACTACAGCGCTGCTAACACACAGCAGCAAGTAGCCCTGACGATGCTAGCGGCCCAGGAAATTTTTAGCGCCCTGTCTCTGCCCCTTTCCCCCCAAGCGCCGACTGTGCAGCGGCAGTGGACAACTCCCCTAGGGCTGCTGACCCTAACGGCCACCTATCTACCCGGCGGTAATGGCCGCATTCAAATTCAGGCCGTGCTGCCGCAGGCAGGCTACCTGCAGCTAGCCGATAGCCAGGCTGAAAGAAGTCAGCCCGGTGAACTCGTAACTATCCTCGAAGCTCCTATCAGCGGTCAGATCTACCCCCTCACCGTGGGCCTGCTAGAGCCCCAAGAAGAGCCGCTGCAGTTTAGCCTCCTCTGGCTAGACGAACAGAATTCTTAGTCCTTAAGGGAATCTAGACCTCAAAGAATATAGGGTTTTTATCTACTCCCTTGTTGTCTCCAAATGGGTGTGGTGCGCGCTGACGTATCGCACCCATTGGCTATTTTTGGGCACTCTTTTCCTAGACTTGCCTGTCTCTAGCCTGCTATAGCAATCGAAGAGAGCGTTAGGACGGGGTGCAGGGGTGGAACCCCCACTCCCCCTTACCCCAACCGTCTTAACGGTTGGTATATGCTCCTGGGCTAGGATGGGAGCACTTTATGTAGGGTTTGGCGTGACTGCAAATACTGTGCGACCGAGGCTCTCTTTCCCGAAGAGCACGCAGCCTTCCGAGATCGAAGACTCGATTTTGCTGCGGGGTCTGGTGCAGCTTCTGGTGACTCTGGGCATTGCCTCGGTGGCCATTGCTGCGTTAGGCGTCACCCAAACTTCGCTATGGAACCTACTGGCGATTCCTTTGAGCGCTGTGGGGGCGTACTTCAGCTGGCGCAGGCGGCGCAAGCAGAATATCACCATCAAATTTTTTATTGCCATCGGGATGCTGATGGCGCTGGCCGCAATGCTCTCTAAGCTGCTCAGTTCGCCTGGCGATACCCGCATTTTGCTGGCGGAACTGCTGATTCAGCTGCAGGTGCTACACAGCTTTGACCTGCCCCGGCGAAAAGACCTGGGCTACTCCATGATCATTGGTCTGATCTTGCTGGGGGTGGCTGCTACCATCAGCCAAACGCTGGCCTTTGGACCACTGCTGCTGCTCTTTTTGGCGGTAGCGCTGCCGGTGCTGGTGCTAGACTACCGCTCTCGCCTGGGCATTCTCGCCCAGTCTTGGGATCAGGTGGGGCTACAGATGGCCCCGCGGCGGTTGGCTGCGGTGCTGCTGCTGACTCTGGGGTTAGGCCTAATCATCTTTCTATGCCTGCCGAGGCTGCCGGGGTACCAAATCCGCAACTTTCCGGTCAGCTCTACGGTTGAGTATGAAGGAGAGTTTAACGGTCAGAATATCTACAACCCTGGCTACATCAACGACGGTACTGGAACCAGCACTGCAGGCAGTGGCGGTAGCGGTGCCATTCAGCAGAAGGGCAAGCTTTCTGGACCAGGGGTCGTCGACAATACCTCTTACTACGGCTTCAACCAGCAGATGAACCAAAACCTGCGGGGCACCATGACACCCCAGGTTCTGCTGCGGGTGCGATCGCAAGCCCCCGGCTTTTGGCGGGTGCTGGCCTTTGACCGCTACACCGGTCAGGGCTGGGAAATTTCGCGCAACGACACGGTGATCACCCTGAAGCGCTCCAGCTTCTCCTACCAGATGTTTCTTCCCTGGCAGGGGCAGCGGGGTCGTGACCGGGAGGTGATTCAGACCTATACCTTAGTGGAAAACTTTTCCAACCTGATTCCAACGCTGCACCAGGCGCGGGAGCTGTACTTTCCCACCGAAGAAGTCGCGGTTGACCCAGAAGGAGGGCTGCGATCTCCCGTCAGCCTAGAGAAGGGCATGACCTACACGGTGGTGTCACAGGTGCCCTATCGCGATCGCACCGCTCTGCGCGAAGCCGACGCTCCCTACCCCGACCAGATCCTCAAGTACTACCTGGATGTGCCGGAGGCCATTCGGGCACGGGTTAAAGAGCGCACCGAAGAACTGCTGGCAACGTCCCCAACGCCGCTTACCGCCCCCTACGAAAAGTCCCTTTACCTGGCCCAGGCCCTCAAGCAGCGCTACACCGTGCAGCCCGATCTGCCTTTCTTCCAGAAGGATGAAGACCTGGTGGAGTCGTTTCTCTTTAAGCACGGGGGCGGCTACCCCGACCATTTCTCCACGGTGCTGGCCATCATGCTGCGCTCCATTGATGTCCCAACTCGGCTGGTAGCCGGGTTTGGGCAGGGGGAGTTTAACCCGTTTACAGGCTTTTACCTGATTCGCAACACCGATGCTTACGCCCTGACCGAGGTGTATTTCCCGGAATACGGCTGGTTTGCCTTTGATCCGATTCCCGGTCATGACCTGCTGCCGCCCTCCATTCGTGAGTCAGAGACTTTTAGTCTGCTGCGGCAGTTTTGGAACTGGGTGGCGGGGTGGCTCCCCTCCCCCATTGCGGGTTTTATAGACGGGGTTATGCAGCTATTTACCCGGCTGCTGGCTCGGCTCCTGGGAGGGCTAACCGGCTTGTTTGGCCGAGGATGGGTGGGCGTTATTTTGGGCATTGCCGGGGTGACGGGGCTGGCCTTTTTAGGCTGGCTGGGTGCCCAGCTTTGGCAGAGCAGCTGGCGGCGATGGCAGCTCAGCCGGCTTCCCGCCATGGAGCGCCTGTATCAGCAGATGCTCGATCGGCTGGCGAGCCAGGGGTTTGCCCGCCGCCCGACGGAAACGCCGCTGGAGTTTGGTCAGCGGCTCTACCAGCAGGCCCAGGGGCAATCGGCCCAGATTGCCAACGAAATCTCCCATGCCTATGTGCGCTGGCGCTATGGTGGCGAGGAGCAAAACTTGGCTCACCTGCGGCAGCAGTTGCGATCGCTCAACCAACGCTCTAGCCGCCGCCGAACCGTCCAAAGCTGATTTTTTAGGGTTTTCGAAGTCGGGGTTGTCAGAGCACTTGACAAGTCAGGGCATCGCAATGATTGCCTGGGTTGCCGCTGCTTTTCCAGTTGCTTTTCCAAGGCTTTCGGCTATGCTCGATAAATGTCGATGCGTACCGGTTTGAGGCAAATCCCCGTGAGTCTGATGACCCTGGTTCAAAACTCCCTCAAGGCTCTGACCTCTAATGGGGCCTCTAATGGAGCGAGCACCGCTACACCGTTTCACCCCGCCCAGTTTGATGCCCACGTCATGACGACCTACGGGCGTTTTCCCATCGCGCTAGAGCGCGGTCGCGGCTGCCTGGTGTGGGACTCGGAGGGCCGGGAGTATCTAGACTTTGTCGCCGGGATTGCCACCTGCACGCTGGGCCATGCTCACCCGGCGATGGTGGATGCGGTCAACCAGCAGATTCAGACGCTACACCACGTCTCCAATCTCTACTACGTGCCGGAACAGGGCGAGCTAGCCCAGTGGCTAACCCAACGCTCCTGCGCTGATCGAGTCTTTTTCTGCAACTCCGGCGCCGAGGCCAATGAGGGGGCGATCAAGCTGGCCCGCAAATATGCCCACACCCAGCGCGGCATCGACACGCCGATTATCATTACGGCTCAGGCCAGCTTCCACGGGCGCACCCTGGCAACCATTACCGCGACCGGCCAGCCCAAGTACCAGAAGAACTTTGACCCGCTAATGCCGGGCTTTTACTACGTTCCCTACAACGACATCGAGGCGCTGCGGGCTGCGATCGCAACGCTAGATGCCGATAAACCCCAGGTAGCAGCCATCATGCTAGAGGCGCTTCAGGGTGAGGGTGGGGTGCGGCCAGGAGACAAGGCCTACTTCCAGGAAATTCGCAAGATCTGCAATGAAACCGGCATTCTGCTCATCCTGGATGAGGTTCAGGTCGGCATGGGCCGCTCTGGCCAGCTCTGGGGCTATGAGAATCTGGGCATCGAGCCCGACATCTTCACCTCCGCGAAGGGGTTAGGCGGCGGCATTCCAATTGGGGCGATGCTGTGTAAGTCGTTTTGCGATGTCTTTGAGCCCGGTGACCATGCCAGCACCTTTGGCGGCAACCCCTTTGCCTGCAAAGTTGCCCTCACCGTTTGCCAGACTCTGGAAAAGGAGAGGCTGCTGAAGAACGTACAGCTGCGGGGCGATCAGCTGCGGATAGGGCTACAGGCGCTGGCCCAGCGCAATCCTGATCTGGTTGAGCAGGTGCGCGGCTGGGGTCTGATCAATGGCCTGGTGCTGCAAGACTCTGCCACAACAACCTCGGTAGGCGTGGTCAAGGCTGCTATGCAGGAAGGACTGCTGCTGGTTCCAGCCGGGCCTAAAGTAGTGCGGTTCGTGCCGCCCCTGACGGTTACGGCTGACGAAGTGCAGATGGCTTTAATGAAGGTGGAGAAGGCTCTAGCGGCTGCTACTGCCTAAAAATAAGGATGTCGAACTCGAACTTAGGCTCAGGGGCACTGCGTAGAAGTGCCTTCTCCTGCTGCACCCATCTAGTCTAGATAGCCCACGTCCATGTCGGCGGGAGAACGATTTGAGCCAATGGGCCGCTGAGTGGTGGCTCGAATAGCCAGGGGAGCAGGCTGGTTGAGGGCTAAATCCGGCATCGGCTGAGGCTCTATGTCTAGATCTAGCAGCGCCTCGACCTCAACTTCCACCAGCATATCGGGGTTGACCAGCCCTTTAATCTCCAGCATGGTGTTGACCGGAGGATGGTCGCCAAAGAGCTCCTGGTGAGCCTGGGCAAACTCCTCCCAGCGGCCCATATCGGTGACGTACAGGCGAGTGCGCACTATGTCTGACAGGTCGGCGCCCAGATCCAACAGCGCTTCTTCAATGATTTCAAAGCAGCGTTTTGTTTGAGCGTAGGCATCCCCCGGGGCAAAGGTGCCGCCTTGGCCGTCGCTGGGAGCCGTCCCTGCAACGAAAATTTGGTTGCCAATGCGCATGGCCCGACAGTAGCCTGCTTTCTCTTCCCAGGAAGAGCCCGAAAATACCCGTTGGCGAACCATGAGTGCTGTTTACCTCCCGACCACGTCTTCGCCTACCCTACCATTCGGCCGTCAAACTTGGAGCCAGGCATTGGGAACAGAGTTGAAGACATTGCGTATGATGCAGAAGGATTGACACGGATTCGGTAAGCACTGATGTTGCAGTTTCAACCTGTCGGGTTTGGCCAGCGCGTGGTAGAAACCTCCCTGGGCGTGATGGCCTACTACACACCCGCCAGTTTTCCCTGGCGCAACGGCAGCTCCTCCGAGGATCTGCCGCCCCTAGTGTTTCTGCACAGCTTAGGAGGAGGGTCGTCTGCCTTTGAGTGGTCAAAAGTCTATCCGGCCTTTGCCTTCACCCATCGAGTCATCGCGCCCGACTTGATTGGTTGGGGTCAGTCGGCTCACCCGGCTCGCAACTACCGAGTAGAGGACTACTTCGAGGTGATTACCCAGCTGCTGGAAACTGTGGTGCAGCAGCCTCTGGTGGTCGTGGCCTCTTCCCTGACGGCAGGGGTCGTGATTCGGCTTGCGATCGCACGCCCCGATCTCTTCAAGGGCCTATTTTTGGTTTCTCCCTCTGGCAACAGCGACTTTGGCCGCAACTACCGCTTTAGCCTACCGGCTCAGCTAGCAGGAACGCCTGGCCTTGACCAGCTGATTTACAGTTTGGGAGCTGCCAACGAAACGGCTGTGACGAACTTTCTCTCAACCTTTCTATTTGCCAATCCGGCCCGCATCACCCCTGACATCGTTCAAGCCTATCTGGCGGGCACCCAGCAGCCCCGCGCAGAATACTCAGCGTTGGCCTCTTTGCGCGGCGATATCGCCTTTGACCTGTCCCTGTACCTGGGGCAACTCACCACGCCTACTGTGTTTGTGTGGGGTGAAGCGTCCCGATTTAGTCCGCCCGCGATTGGAAAGCGATTAGCCAGCTTGAACCCCAAGGCCGTGGAGCAGGTGTACGAAATTCCTGATGCCGGCGTACTGGTCCATCTGGAGCATCCAGGAGTTGTTGTGGGCCTGTTAGACGAATTTTTACACAGGGTCTACAGTGCGTCGGCCACGGCCCATTAAGCCCTTGCCCCCACGCCCCTGCCTCTTTCTAATAGTCAAGCCCGGCCGCAACCCTGGCTTATTATCCCGAAGAGGGATTGTTGGGGCATTTCGAGGGCCCAAGCTCTCAGGCCGTTTTTAGGTAACTAAGATCTAATAGAGCAAAACTTGCCCCTACTTCTGAGCGTCAATGGTTCAATCTCCGCTTTCCTCTTCTGCACCCGCAGCCCCCTCGTCGAGTGGGGTCACGCCTTTTGCGACCAAGTTAGGCGCTCCCCTGACAAAGCTGCCCATCACCACTTTGCAGATTAACCTGGGACGACGCTGCAACCTGGCCTGTACCCACTGCCACGTCGAAGCTGGCCCTAAGCGCACAGAGGAACTGTTGCCGGAGGTGTGCGACCAGCTAATTGAGATCATTCGTCGCTTTCCCCAGATTCAAACGGTTGATCTGACAGGCGGTGCTCCAGAGATGAACTACGGCTTTCGGCCCCTTGTCGAGGCCGCTAGAGCCGCTGGAAAAACGGTCATTGCACGCTCTAACCTAACCATCTTTTTTGAGCCGGGGTATGACGATCTGCCTGAGTACTATGCTCGGCATCAGCTGCGGGTCGTGGCCTCCATGCCCTGCTACCTAGAAGACAACGTGGACCGGCAGCGGGGGGCAGGGGTCTAAACCACCTCGATTCAGGCGCTGCAGCGGCTCAATCAGCTAGGGTATGGCCGCGACCCCAATCTAATGCTTGATCTGGTCTACAACCCGCAGGTGCCCCGCAGCACTCAGTTTTCTCTGACGCCTGACCAGCAAAAGCTTGAACAGGACTACAAGGCTTATTTGGAAGAGCACTTCGGTATCGTGTTCAACAGCCTGTTCACGATCACCAACTTACCCATTGGCCGGGTCAAGCAGTACATGATGGCCAAAGACCTGTACTGGCCTTACGTTCAGTTCTTAGAAACTCACTACAACAACAGCACCGTCGGCCATCTAATGTGCCGTGACCAGCTTTCAGTGGACTATCTGGGCAATATCTACGACTGCGACTTCAACCAGATGGAGCACTTGCCTGCCCGGTTGCCCAGCGGAGAGAGCCTGACAGTGGCTAAGCTCTTGGCAGCAGGATCGCTAAATGTGTTGGCAGATGTGCAGACCAAAGCTTACTGCTACGGCTGCACAGCGGGCTGTGGCTCTAGCTGTGGCGGAGCGTTGGCTTAGGTCTTCAAAGATTGAGAGGGCGCTGCGGAAGAGGGGGTATTTAGCACAGATACCCCGCAGCTGTTCGGGGGGCTTCCACTGGATTAGCTGCTGCTACAACGGCGTTGCCTGCTGCGATGCTGCAGGCAGCTGGCTCGGTGGAGGAGCCCACAGCAGATAGTCGGGCAGGATCTGGCCGCCAATGAGGTGGGTTTGAATAATCTGCTCAATAACTGCGGGAGTGGTGCTGTGGTACCACACGCCTTCGGGGTAAACCACCATGATCGGTCCCTGTTGGCAGACTCGCAGGCAGTTGGCTTTGGTGCGAAATACGATGTTTGGAGAGTCGGCGCTCGGTACATCTAGCTTCAGCTCCTTAAGCCGTCGCTTGAGGTAGTCCCAGGCTTCTAAGCTGGCGGCTTTGTCGCAGCATTTAGGGAGGGTTTGATCGGCGCAGATAAAGACGTGGCGCTGAATTTTATCAATGCCCAGGGCCGCAACTGCACCAGTCAAAGATTCAGAGGTGCTGAAAGGGAGCGCTGCTCCAGTTGTCTCCTCAGTCATCTTTAGCTGCGGTGCTTTCAACAGCTGCGGTGCTTTCAACCTTGGCTGCTTCAGGCGCGGCCTTAATGCGCTTGATCGGCAAGTTGGCAATCAGAGCGGTGATCCGCTGGTCGCTTTCCAGGGTGAATTCCAGCCCGTCTTGGTCGAGCTCAACGTACCGTGATACGACCTCTAAAATTTCCCGACGCATCTTCTCGACCGTTTCTGGCGTCAGGTCGGAACGGTCGTGGGCCAGAACAAACTGGAGGCGCTGCTTGACTTCCTCCCGGCTGGTGAGCGGGCGGGTGCGGTTGAAGAGTCGATCGAGGAGTTCACTGAGCATGGAGGGTGTCGCAGATTGGGTACACCAAAGGAGTCTTTTGGCAGGCAGCAGGCTGCTAGCCGCGCAGCAGACGCCGCAGGCGGGAGAACAAATCGTCGTGGGGAGCGCTCAGATCCAGCAGCGGCACCCGCTCGCCCTGAAGCCGTCGGGCGACGTTGGAGAACGCCACGCCAGCTAGCGAAAGCTTTTGCTGCAGAACGAGAGGCTCGCCCCGGTTGGAGGCCACAATGACGCGCTCATCGTCTGGAATCACGCCCAGTAGCGGAATCGCCAAAATGTCTAGCACGTCTTGCACTGACATCATTTGGTCTTCCTGCACCATAGCCGGCTTGAGCCGGTTGATCAGCAGCCGCGAGCTTTTCACGTCGCTGGCTTCTAACAGGCCTATTACCCGGTCCGCATCGCGGACAGCAGAGATTTCTGGCGTGGTGACGACGATAGCTTCTCGGGCGGGCGCGATCGCATTTTGAAAGCCCATCTCGATCCCGGCCGGGCAGTCGATGAGGACAAAGTCAAACTGGCCGGATAGTCGCCCCACCAACTCTTTCATCTGATCGGGCGTAATCGCTTCTTTAGAGCGGTTTTGAGCGGCTGCCAGCAGTGCTAGGTTGGGCTGGCGCTTGTCTTTGACCAAGGCCTTCTCGATGCGGCACTCCCCAGCGAGTACGTCTAGAGCCGTAAAGACAATGCGGTTTTCCAGGCCCAGCAGCAAATCCAGGTTGCGCAGGCCAAAGTCAGCATCGACGACGGCTACTCTCTTGCCGCTCTTGGCGAGGGCCATACCCAGGTTGGCTGTGCAGGTGGTTTTGCCAACGCCGCCTTTACCGGAGGTCACTACGATGGTGCGAGTCATGGTTAACCCAGTCGTCTAATCAAGGAATTAATAACGAAGTCTTAAAGGGCCAATACCTAAGACGGTGAAGCCTTCGAAAGGCGAATACCCAAACGTTAGCTGGCCAAACGTTAGCTGGGCCTTTGCTCCCCAGGTTCCCCCAGTTGATTGAGGTAGCTGCGGGCCAAGTCGGTTGCGATCGCAATGCGCATACCGTCCTTCCCAATGTAGGCCACCTCGGGCACATATTCAGCCGGCGGCTTCTCGGGCGGGCGAGCGACTACATCTGCAATGCGCAGCTGGGTTGGCTGCATCTGCAGTGCCATAATCCGGCAGCTGCGGTTGCCCAAGGCGCCCGCGTGGGCCAGCCCCCGCAAACGCCCCCAAACCAGAATATCGCCTTCTGCCACCAGTGAACTTCCAGGGTTGGCATCTCCCAGCAACACGATGGTGCCGGGGTGACGAATATCGACCCCAGAGCGCACCGTCGTTTGCAGGTAGAGCGGGTCGGCCAGCGCCTTGCCCACTTCCGACGGGGACTGAGCCAAATGGGCCAAGTTGGCGTGCTGCTCCACCGAATAACCCGCCGTTGCCGCCGCAACGGCCGTCTGCCGTCTGCTGGTATAGACCCGCTTGAGCACTAGCTGAGCCTCTTCTAGGGCTTCAGCAATGGTCTGGAGCTGCCGACCATCGAGCAGCCGATCCCGCGCTACCAGATAAACGACGGTCTTGGGTTGCCAAAACCGCTCGCCCCCGTCTAGCCGCTGCTTGAGCTGCTGACAGAGCTCAGCCCAGCTAACAGGGGGTTGCTCTGCCTCCGGCTCCGGCGGCAGCAGCAGCAGCAGTCGGCCTCCCTCGCTCTTAAAGCGCACCTGAAGGTTAGGATTTTCCTCTGCCCCAGACTCTGGCCCAATTTGAGGCAGTTCAGTGACGGGAGCGGGGGGAGACGATTCAGAATTCATAGCCGCAGTGTGGAGGCAGAACGATAGGGCAAGATTCAGAAGGGTGGGACAGGACACCTTAAGGACACGAAATCGTGAAGCCTAAGGCTAAGGCACACAGGGGCTAGACGCACCAGGTCATGACATATTAGAACACATCCGCCTGACTCTGACTGACTCTCAGCCTAATTTCAGATGCGCGTGCTCCAGGGGGGAATGTCTATACGGGGATCCCTCCTTTTTAAGCATCTCTCAGGGTAGATCCTCACCCCTCACCCCTTGCCTTCCCCCCCCGATTGTTGGTTATGATGACCATAGTTTCACTGCGGCGTTGGTGACTACCAACAATGTTTGTCGATCTATGTTTGCTTTAAACGGGAACCGAGTTGTGTCGGTGGCGGTATACCGGGCTTGTACCCGGAAACCTTAAGCTGATGCCGGAGCTCCCACCTGGTTTATCCAGGTCGGAAACTGAGGTAAGACGGCGTTGCGGTGAAACCTTAAAGATTTTCTGAAAATTCCTCTAGTCTGCTGGGCTAGGGGAATTTTTGTAGGGCAAGTTTTCCGTAGGTTGGGTCTTTTACCGGCCCAAGTTTACAGAGCTAAAAGCCGGGCAGCTGTTAACTATTGATGGGGCAATGTTGATGAGGCAGTGCTAACGGGGCAACGCTAGCAGCAAATATTAACGCACCTTCAAATGTGATCTGAACAACACACAGGTTCACACGTTAATATGAACGATTAAGCAGAACCCTCTAGCTCTGCCATCTTAAGACAGTACTTTAAGGCCCTGTTGTTTGAGATTTTGTTTTGAGGCATTCTTTCAGGCGGCTCGCTCCTGCCGCTTTAATGTGGTGCTTCCTCACAATGCTTTTTCAAACCTTATCGACACGTAGGGAAAACGGTTGAACTCGGTCAAGCCAGCTAGCAGCGTGCGTTTAGATAACGGGCTCACCGTTATTCATCAAGAAATTCCGGCCACCCCTGTGGTCGTTGCCGATGTGTGGGTCGGAGCTGGAGCCAGCGCCGAGCCTGCGGAGTGGGCCGGAATGGCCCATTTTTTGGAGCACATGATCTTTAAGGGGACCGAGCGGCTAGCCCCGGGGCTGTTTGACTACGCCATCGAAACCCGAGGCGGCATGACTAACGCTGCCACCAGCCATGACTACGCTCATTTTTTTATGACGCTAGCCGCAGAGGCGCTGCCGGAGACTCTGCCGTACCTAGCGGATTTGCTGCTTCAGGCCGCTATTCCCGCCGATGAGTTTGTGCGGGAGCGCCTGGTGGTGCTTGAGGAAATCCGCCAGGCCCAGGACGATCCTGACTGGTTGGGGTTTCAGGCGCTGTCGGAGCGAGTGTATCGAAGCCACCCCTATGGTCGGCCGGTGCTGGGTACCGAGGACATTCTCAATCAGCGATCCCCGGAGGAAATGCGGTGCTTCCACCAGTCCCTCTACCAGCCGCAGAATATGACGGTCGTCATTACTGGAGGCATTGCGCTAGAGCCTACGGTGGAAATGGTGAAGCATGCCTTTCGAGGCTTTGCTAAGCCCAGTCAGTGCCCCCCAGCCGCAATGGCGCATCTGCCGGAACACTGGGGAGTTCAGCGCGAAACAATCGTGCTGCCGCGTCTAGAGCAGGCCCGTCTCATGCTGGCGTGGTTGGGGCCAGGTATTCAAGACGCCCAGGCTGCCTATGGGCTCGATCTGCTCTCGGTGCTGCTGGCTGAGGGGCGCACCTCGCGTCTGGTGCGGGAGCTGCGGGAAGAGAAACAGTTGGTTCAGGACATCAGCGCCAGTTTTTCGCTACAGCGGGACTGTAGCCTGTTTACGATTCAAGCTTGGCTAGAGGCCGAAGACGTAGACCGCGTGGAGGCGATTGTCTGCGATCGCATAGCGGCCCTGGGCGAATGCCCCATCACAGATGCCGAGCTCAATCGGGCCAAGCGGCTGCTGTGCAACGACTACGCCTTCTCCAC
>DATNQE010000834.1:0-3676 GCA_036702895.1 Trichocoleus sp.
CGCCAGGCGCGGCAAGATCGCAACGCCCAACCCCTGCTTGACCATGCCCACCATAGAGGAGTCGTGGCGAATGCGGTAGGTGACTTCCACGGCGGGCTCTAGCTGCTGCAGCTGCTCATAAATGCGGGTGCAGCAGCTGCCGTGGGAGGAGGCAATCAGCGGGTGACAGGTGAGATCTTCGAGGGAGAGCCGGGCGCTGCGCAGGCCTGATTGGGGAGGCAGGAGCGCGACGTACTCATCATCGAAAATATGAATCGATTCAAATCCGTCGCCGGAGAACGTCTCTGCTACGCTGACATCCACCTGGCCCTGCTGCAGCAGCCGCTGCAGGTGACCCACCTCATCAACTTCGGTAATGGTGATGCTGACATTGGGGTAGCGGCTGTGGAGACGCGCGATCGCACCCGGCAACACATGGGTTGCCACGCTGCGAAATGAGGCGATACGCACGGTACCGCCCTGCAGGCCCTTGGCCTGCTCGGCCTCGACGCTAATCAGTTCAAGGGTTTTCAGGACCTGGCGGGCGTGAATTGTCACGCGCTCGCCCACCGGGGTTAGCCGGGCACCGTGGCGGCCGCGCTGCAGCAGCACGACGCCGAGTTCTTCTTCTAGGGTTGCGATCGCATGGCTAACCGTGGACTGAGTCAGCTCTAAATCCAGCGCAGCCTCACTAAAGTTACCGCTGTCAGCGATCGCGACTAGAGCGCGCAGTTGGGAAAGTTTGAGCTTCGTGAGATTCATTGCCTCATCCCCAGAAACGCTCAGAATGATTGCTTCCCAGGCTACCCGATCCCCCTTATTAAGACATATCGAAATTATGCATAGAAACGATTCACACTATGCTTTGGCACCCCTGAGTGGGCTAGCTAGATTGGGAATGTAAGCAATCTGCTGCATCAGTTCCTACCCAAGGCAGCGCTGCTTCAAACACACAACCTCAATCTGGAGCCATCCCATGAACGGCTATACTCACTATCCTAATCAAGACCGGTTCAACCGGCAGGCATCTGCAGAAAGTTTGCGGCCCAGCATAGCTAAGCCCGAGGTGTCTGGCCTAGCTGCTGCCCTGAGAAAAGCAGGCGGCGCTGTTGTAGACTTCCTGACCAATGGCAGCAGCCTCCGGGTTTGGACCCGTCAACGCAACGGCCACATGATCTGGCACGTGTATGACCCCATGACCGAGCGACGTCAGCAGTTTTCCTCCGAAGCAGAACTGCGCTCCTGGCTAGAAAACCGCTACTACGAGTAAGCGGCGAGGGCACTAGACACGATGTCTTTTTTAGAGATGTCTTTTTCAGATCAGTCTGAGCCACGTCCGGGCGGCAGCGTCCCCTGTCGCCCCCCCAGGAACCCCTTGGGATCTTTTGAAGCCTTTGGCCCACAAGCCAGAGGGACCAAGAGATTCCTGACAAATGAACATCGATCAAGGCGCAGCTCAATAGCTACGCCTTTTTTGCGATCGCTTTTTGTGATCACGGCACCTCAACGGGCATTTGTGACTCCAAGGTATTAGCCAGCTTATCGGCAATGCCTTCAATCCAGCGTTCATCTTGGCGGGTGTAGCTGCGGGGCGCATTGGCCCCCAAAATCAACGCGCCGCTCTGCCCTAGAGGCTGACAGATAACGCCCTGGGTGTTTTCCGGCAGGTAGGTAAACTCCACTCGGCCCGGATAGATCTTGAGCGCCACCAAGTACACTGCCTTACCCGTTTTCATCACCCGCTGCAGAATAGCTCCTGGCTGCACTTCAGCCGTTGGCCCCAAAATGCCGCGCCGCATCAGCACTCGGCCCTGCCAGTAGACCACCACAGAGCGGGTGACCGTATTGGTCAAGAGCAGGTGTGAGGCCCAGGCCAGCTCCGTTTTCACCACATCAGGCAGGCTGTCATCTAGCTCAAAGCCCTCTTCGCCCACGAGAGTAACGGCTTCAGGCGTCACCGGCTGTACCCGTTGCCACAGCAACCCTGTCAGCACCAGGAGAGCACTCAAAATCACGCCCATTACATCGGAACGAGCCTGAGAATCTGTCAGGGCAGGCGTTAGCACCCGGTTAACTAGCAGCAGGGAACTCCCCAATATCCCGACCACGATGGGCAAACGGCGCAAAACACGGTTGGGATCAGACTGGGTCATAGGGGATTAACAGCAAGCAAAAATAGGCGGGCAAATCTGTAAATCTAGTGTATCTTTGTCGAGGAAAACCTTGGAAGACACTCCTAAGGTCAGCGTTTTTCCATCGGCTGTTTGCATCTGCTGCATCTTCGAAGCAAGAGGCTAGTCGTGCGATTTTCTCTACTGTCTTTATCAGCTCTTGTACTGGCTCCTTTGGGCTCTCTGGCAGTGCTGCTGGGCCTGGGTCCCGCCTCGTTTGAAACCAGCCGCCTAGGGCAGGTTAACCTGGCGGTAGCCTGGGACTCGCCCTGGGTGAAAAGCTTTGTCGCCCCCGATCCGGTGGTTGAGAGCCTGGTGCAGCAGTATGTCAACACGCTGGCAGGCGAGGGCTGGCTGGTATCCAATCAGGGCGTGTGGATTCAGACTGGCAACGCTGCTATTGCGCAACATCAGGGCAGCGTGCCGCTCTCAGCAGCATCGCTGACTAAGATAGCCACCACGCTGGCTGCACTGGAAACCTGGAGCCCGGACCATCAGTTTGAAACTTTAGTAGGCGTCACCGGCCCCATTCAAAACGGCGTGCTCAACGGGGACCTAGTCATTAAGGGGAGCGGTGATCCACTCTTTGTCTGGGAAGAGGCTATTGTCTTGGGCAATGCTCTGCAGCAGCTCGGCATTCGGCAGGTCACCGGCAATTTGGTGGTGGTGGGCAACTTTGTCATGAACTTCGACACCAATGCCTACACCTCAGGCGAGCTGTTGCGTCAGGCTTTTAACGCTAACCTTTGGCCCACCGCTGCCTGGGACCAGTACCAGAAACTGCCTGCAGGCACCCCTCAACCCGCTATTCAAATCGCCGGAACCGTGCAGGTAGCCGCTCCTGAGGCGGTCAATCAGGTCTCAAGCTGGGTGCTGCGGCACCAATCCCTGCCGATGATCGCCATTCTCAAGGCGATGAACATCTACAGCAACAACGTCATGTCGGAGATGATGGCCGAGCTGAGTGGCGGCACGGCTGCCGTTGTCAGCAAAGCTACTGAAACCGCTCGGCTAATGCCTGGCGAGCTGCGACTAGTCAACGGCTCAGGGCTAGGAGTCGAAAATCAAATTTCGCCTCGTGCGATCGCAGCTATGCTGGCGACGCTGCAAGACCAGCTCCAGCAGCAGGGATTTTCGATTGCTGATGTGATGCCTGTTTCAGGAGAGGATGTGGGCACTCTGCAAAGCCGTCAAATCCCGCTTAAGTCTGCCGTTAAGACCGGTACCCTAAATGAGGTCAGCGCCCTGGCAGGCTTTATTCCCACTAAGGAGCGGGGGCCAGTTTGGTTCACCATCATTAACTGGGGCTGGGATTTGGAAAGCTTCAGGCAGCAGCAGGACCAGCTGCTCGGGCAAATCCAAGCTCACTGGGGTGTAGCCGATGCCCCCGCAACGTTTCAGCCTAAGGTGCGCCTGACAGAGAGCCCTTATCAGCTGGGAAATCCTAGCCGGAACCAGCCGTTTTCGGGCAACTAGTTCATTGCAGGAGAGGATTGGGGTGCAGGGTATAGGGTGCAGGGCAAAGA
>DATNQE010000839.1:0-11886 GCA_036702895.1 Trichocoleus sp.
ACATGATTCGCACCGAGCTAGGCGATGAGCTGTTTTGGCGGGCCATTCACACCTTCGTGCAGAACCATGCCCACCAGACTGTCGAGACCATTGATCTGATTCGGGCAATTGAGCGAGCGACGGGGCGGAACTTGCGATCGCTCTTCGATCAATACGTTTTCCGAGGCGGGCACCCCGACTACAAGGTTGCCTATAGCTGGGATGGCGACAGTAACCTGGCCAAGCTCACCGTTACTCAGACTCAGGTGAAGGATGGCGACACCAGCAGCACCAGCGGCCTGTTTGACCTGCGCATTCCTATGGGTTTTGGCTACGTGCAGGACAAGGGTGAGCCTGAAGTGACGCTCTTTACGGTGCGGGTGCATGAGCGGGAGCAGAGCTTTTTCTTCCCGCTGGCGAAAAAGCCCGACTTTGTCAGCTTTGATGTGGGGAACCATTACCTCAAGACGGTCAAGCTGGAGTATCCCATGGCCGAACTCAAGGCTCAGCTTCAGCACGACCCCGACCCGCTCTCCCGCATTGAAGCCGCTAGCGCCCTTGCTAAGAAAGGCACGCTCGAAGCTGTAAACGCCTTGACTGAAGTTCTCCAAGCCGAACCATTCTGGGGTGTGCGAGTCGAGGTAGCCGAGCAGCTCGCTTCGATCAAGCTGGATCAGGCTGCTGAGGGTCTGCTCCAGGGACTCCAGGATACCAATGCCAATGTGCGCCGAGCGGTAGCCGAAGCCTTGGGCGAGGTAAAAACCCTCGAAAGCTACGAAGCCCTCAAGGCGCTGGTGGAGAAGGGAGACCCTAGCTACTACGTCGAAGCAGCTGCCATTCGTGCCCTGGGTAAAGTTGGGGCATCTGGCGTCGAGACCAAAGCTGGAGGCAAGAACGGGGAAGGCGAATCCAACGAGAAAAAGACCCTGGAGCTACTAGAGGCCATTTTGAAGGAGCGCTCTGGCTGGAACGAGGTGGTCCGCAGCGGTGCGATCGCAGCCCTCAGCCAATTTAAGACGTCAGAAGATGCGCTCAATTTGGTGCTTCCCTATACCGAGGCCGGGGTGCCCCAAGCGCTGCGGCTGGCCGCTATTCGAGCGCTAGGTCCCATTTCCGTCAGCCAGAGCAAGCCCAACGTGGAGCGCATATTGGATCGGCTAGAGGTCATTTCCCGGGAGTCTTTCTTCCTGACCCAGGTGTCGGTGGTGGCTGCTTTGGGTGCCATGGAAACCCCCCGTGCCATGACTGTGCTGCAGGCGCTTGCCGACCACACCGCCGATGGCCGAGTGCGTCGCCGTGCTGAGGAATCGGTGCAGCTCGTGCAGAAAACTTTGGGCAAAGACCAGGCTGTTCAGAAGCTGCAGCAGGAAATCGATGAGCTCAAGAAAGCTAATCAGGAGCTCAAGAGCCGTCTGGAGGCGCTAGAGGCGAAAAACCGCTAGGGTAACCGGGGGTAGTTGACCTAAGGCCTAGGGCTTGAGGGGCGGCTCGGAGTCGTCGTCGCGGTGACGGTGACGCAGGCTCCAGAGCAGCCCTGCTATCAGGGCCAAGCTTGCGGCAATAACTGAGGGCTGCCAGAAGGGCGCCGCTGCGGGGGGAAGGGTTTCGCTCTCAACGCCCAAGACCTCAGTGGACTGAGCGCTGGGATCGGCACCGGTAGGGCTCTGCTGAGCAGCGGTTGGTGGAGTGGCTGCTGCCGCCACGGTTACCTCAAAAGGCAGCGTAAACGGCTCAAAGCCGCCGGTTTCCTGCGGGCTACCTTCTAACACCAGTGTGTAGGCCCCAACCGCCGGAAACACGACCTGCGTCCCAGGCGTGTTGGTGTAGCCCTCAGCCGTAACAGGCACTAGGGCCGGTTTTGCTAAAGGTTCGTCCCCCTCCTGGTAGGGCTGGCTGTAGAGGGCAAGCCGGCAGCGGCATTCAGAAAGCGCAATGGGGCTGCCGCCAGAGCGTGCGATCGCAAACCAGAGATTCGTGGGCTCTCCCGCCCTAGCCGTGTCGTTAGGCTCGATGTGAAGGGTGCCGCCGATATCTCCCGCAACTTTGACCTGATGGGCGCCTACCGGCAGAGCCAAACTGCCCACCAGGCCCAGGCCTAGCAGCGAGGCCTTAAAAACGCTTTGGCGGAATATTGGGCGGAACATAGTAACGATTTAAGGAGAACAAGGACCAGATCCAGCGCGATCGCAGCAGCAGCACCAAACTGATCACGCCGACAAAGAGGCCCGTATGAACGGCTTGAGCCAGACTGAGGTGGCCCTGCCCCAGGAAATGAGGCCCCATTAACAGACAGTGTAAGCCGCACAAAACCAGAGCTGGAACGCTCAATAGGTGCAGATTTCGCCAGAGCCGGCCCAACTGCCTTTGCGCCCAATCGGAGCTGGTCAGCGCCAGGGGCAGCATTAAGGTCAGCGCCGCTGCGCCTGCTGCAATGCCCCACTGATGCCGGGGCAGCATAAACTGCATTGCCCGCAGGTTCCAGCCCCAGCTGTGCTCCAGCATTTGGACAGAGTGCGCCAGGGCCAGCACAAAGGCCCCGACACCCAGAACCCGACGATAGCGCAAAGGACCGCTCCAAATCCGGCTGATGGGCCGAGCTATTAACGCCAGGGCCAGCGCTGCCAGTGCCCCATAGCCCGCATAGTCAGTCATGGTTTCGCCCGTTCGAGCTAGCGTCAGCACGCCAATGAGCAGCGTTAGCCAGCCGCCTAAACGAAACAGCTGACTGCGCCGATCCTGGCTTAACCAGCTGGTGGATAGCCCAATGCCCAGCATGATTGGCAAAGTCCCTAGACCAAAGGCCAGCATGGTTGCAGCGCCAGCGCCCAACTGAGCTGTTTCGGCCGCTTTAATTTGAGCCGCATACAAAAAACCGCAGGGAACCAGCCCCCACACTAAACCCAGCAGCAGCGGCGTCCACCACTGCCTGCCCAATGAAAATTGAGTCATCACCCGCTGCAGGCTGTTGTGCAGCCGGCCTTGGCGCAAGGGATGGAGTAGGGGCAGCTTGGGCAGCAGCGCCGGGCTGACCTGGCTCAAGCCAAACCAAATGAGCAGCCCACCTGTGATCAGGGCCATAACCCGGCGCAAATCGCTGCCCAACCCAGCAACCTGACCGCCCGCGACTAAGACCGACCCTAACCCGCCAATGACAGCACCCACCAGTGCGTAGCTTAGCAGGCGCCCCAGATTCAGCAGGATGTGAAAGCCGACCAGCTGCCGTTTAGACGGCGCGCTTTCTCCCGGGGCGCCCAGGGAAAAGGCAGCACTAATAGGGCCGCACATCCCTAGGCAATGGCCAAAGCTGCCCAGAAAGCCTAGGCTCGTCAGCAGAAACAGGTCGAGCATTGTTATCTAAAACTCAGATTAACCATCCGGTCCCTGCTGTCATCCTAGTGAACTGAGTGAACCACTGGAATACTCCTATATTCGTATTTCAGCTGGCTTCTTTCCCCAGCTCCATCTCTTCCTCGGCTCCAAGGGTCTATAGCAGTGCTAAAGATGCAGAAATTTATCCAGGGCGCTAACCATAGCTGGTGGCCAGCGTCGCACAGTGCTCACCCAGTCCAAGTCCTTATAGCGGCCATCTAGACCCACAACCGCTACCCAGTTGCTCTCGGCCTCACCGCGCTGACCCGCTTCCCATAAGGCAGCCGTTAGAGCTGCTCTGGCATCCGCAAAGTTGGGGTACTTGCGGCTGAGCCCGCGAAACTGGCGCAGAGCGTCTTGGGTTTGCCCAATTTGATAAAGCGCCAGCGCTTCGTTGATGCGAGCTAGAGCAAACTGCGGATCGAGCGATACGGCCTGTCGATAATCCTTTAAAGCGGCTTGCCATTGGCCCAAACCGGCTTTAGCATTGCCGCGATTGTTGTAAGCAGCGGCATCGCTAGGGTTGAGCGCAAGAACTTGGGTATAGTCTGCGATCGCATCTTCCCATCGCCCCAGACCCTCCAGGGCAGCCCCCCGGTTCAAGTACGGATCCGGTTCACTCGGCGCCAGCTCAATGGCGCGGCTATAGTCAGCTAATGCCCCATCCAGCTTGTTTTGGCTGACGCGCACGGTGCCCCGATTGCTCCACAAAGCCGGTTCTTCAGGCAGGTACTCCAGCAGCTCGCTCCAGAGGTCTTCAGCCGCCGCAAATTGCCCTGCCTGAGAAGCCGCAAATGCCTCTTGGCGTAAACCAGCAATGGCTTGAATATCGCTGGCAGTCAAGTCGGGTGAGGATTGCTGAACGGATTGAGCTAAGGCAGGACTGCTCCAAGCAGAGCCAAGCAGCAGGCACACCATAAGACTCAGACTCAGCACTACTTTGATGAGGGACTGTTTTACCCCAGAAGGTTTTATCCAAGAGGACAACCGCATATCTCGCTACCGGCACGTCACCTTTTGATTATCCCTGGTTCTGTTCTCCTGGTGTTTTGAGGCTACCATCTGCCCTGTTTTTTGCAGAGGCAGAGTAGGGGCGCAGCGATTGATTAACAGCTTTTGCTCCCCTACCTTAAAATCCCATCAGCCTGCTACAGCAGCGGCAGCTGCTGCTCTCCCACCGTGGGCACTGCTTTAACGTCGTAGCCTAAATGCCGGCAGGCGGCAGCTGTGACTACTCGGCCTCGCGGCGTTCTTTGCAGATAGCCAATTTGCATCAGGTACGGCTCGTAGACTTCCTCAATCGTTTGTGCGTCTTCTCCAGTCGCGGCTGCCATCGTATCGACCCCCACCGGACCCCCACCGAAATGCTCAATCATCACGCTGAGCAGGCGGCGGTCCGTCCAGTCTAAACCACACGGATCGACGTTGAAGAGTTCTAAGGCTTCGGCTGCAATCGCTTCGGTAATGGGACCCGACGCTTTCACCTCCACATAGTCGCGCACCCGCTTGAGCAGCCGGTTGGCAATCCGGGGAGTGCCCCGTGAGCGGCGGGCGATCTCGACTGCGCCTGCCTCCTCAATAGGCGTATTGAGAACCTGGGCGGTACGGGCAACAATCAGCGTTAGCTCGTCAACCTCGTAAAACCGCAGCCGCTGGATCAGCCCAAAGCGATCGCGCAAGGGGGACGTCAGGGCCCCTACCCGCGTTGTTGCCCCCACCAGCGTGAAGGGTTGCAGGGGAATGCTGCGGGTGCGGGCACTCTGCCCCTTGCCGACGGTAATATCCAGCCGGGCATCCTCCATGGCCGGGTACAAAATCTCTTCAGTAACCCTCGGCAGTCGGTGGATTTCATCAATAAACAGCACGTCCCCCGGCTTCAAATTCACCAGCAGTCCGGCAATGTCCCTAGGGCGCTCTAGGGCAGGGGCGGTCGTGATTTTGCACTCCACTCCCATCTCCTGAGCCAGGATCAGGGCCATGGTGGTCTTGCCCAGTCCTGGCGGTCCATAGAGCAGGAGATGATCGAGCGGCTCTTGGCGCGACTTGGCTGCTTTAATGGCGATGTCGAGCACTTCTTTGAGTGCCTTCTGCCCAATGTATTCAGCAATTCTTTGGGGCCGCAGCCGGTCGTCTGTACCCTTGCGCTCGTCCTCTTCTGGTTCTCCATCGCGCACCAGAGAAAGGCTGGGTACTGCGGGCTCGGCGGCTAAGTCAATGCCCAGGGGCAGCGCTTCATCCCCTGAGCTTGCTGACTTACGGGCAGTTTTGCGGCTAGCGCTACGGGACCGGGTTGGGCTTGCCCCCATTTCGCCCGACGGCTCAGCTAAATCGAGGGGCTGCTCAATAGGCTGCTTAGGGGGCTGCTCAGGAGGCTGTTTGGAAGAAATAATTGCCATTGCCAGTCGCCACGCCAGGGTTGCTCCCCATCTTATCTTGGTTCAGATGAACTATCTAGCTCGACTTATGAGGTTCGTTGCCTAGGCATGATGCCGTGAACCCTCAGCAGGTCAGCCACTGTAGCGCAATAGGGCACCAGACCAAAGGTCGCCGGATTGACCGCGTTGCTGTAGACAAAGTGGCGGTAGCGAATGCAGAAGTAGTCCCAGGGGGCCATCTGAATGCGAAAGACGCGGATGATGACATCAGCCAGCCAAAAAGACAGCGGAATCCTGAATAAAACAGGTTTGCCCACATAGGCACAAGCTTCTTCTACCGCTTGATTAACCGTGGTAGCTGGGTTGCCTAGAGGATATTCCCGGTAGCCCTCCCCTGGATGGTCGATGAGGTACCGTACAACCCAGGCAATGTCCTGGGCATGGGCAAAGTGAAAGCCTCCATCGGCCCTAAAAAATCGGATTAGCCCCAGCCAACGCGTAACATCGGTCATGCCTGCCGAAATAAAAGAGTAAGGTTTGTCCTTGTCGCCGCCAAACACCAGCGTAGGAAAGACCGTCGTGATTTTAGGGTAGATGGCTAACTCAGGCAGTCGGCGGTGGCACTCATACTTGCTCCGAATGTAGTCGGTGCCGATTTCCCCAGCTTCTTTAAGCGGCTGGTTGTGGCGATCGAGAATGCTAGCGGTTGAAAAGTAAATCACCTGCTCACACCGCTGCGGGTCGAGCAGCGACATCAGCTCGAGGTTCCGAGTGATATTAATATCGAGCACGTTTTGAGTGCCCCAATCCGCTGCCGCCAGCACCGCCCCATCCATTGTGGCCAGCAGGTCAGCAAACTGACCGATGTGTCCCAAATCACCCTGCACCAGATGCACTCGGGGGTTACCTACCACAGGCAGTTTTAGGCGGCTAGGGTCTCGTACTAGCAGGAACAGCTCGTGGGGCGTGCCCTGTAGCAGAGCTTCCACAATGTAGTGTCCGATACAGCCGCTAGCCCCCGTCATAAAAATGCGTTTGGGGGTGGCCTGACTAGGTGAGGCGGGAGAGGATTCGTAGGAAAAGCTCAAAACGATTTAGCCAAAACAAAAGGACACGTTAGCGAGTAGATCGCTCCTAACTCATTATTCAGGCAATGACTTTCCTGGCAAGACCCGGCTTTAGACTTTGCTCGGTTTCCTGATGGGCTGGAAAAAGTCCCGTATAGTGGGCTAGGTCAAATAGGCTACTTGTCAACCGAGATATTCTCAGTATTTCTCGCAGCCCTAAGCGGCGGCTTATGCAAAACTACTTATGAGTTACTCCAGTTTCATTGGTGTCTTGCTTCGGAGCGATCTACTTCCGAGCCGGGGCCGTTCTGAGCAAGGCTGCTCAGCCGGTTTTACCCTAATCGAAATGCTGGTTGTCATTATTATTGTGGCTATTTTGGCTGCGATCGCGCTGCCTGCCTTCATTAACCAAGCTCGCCGAGCCCAGCAGGGAGAGGCGCTTACCTACATTGGTGCCATCAACCGCGCCCAACAGGCTTACCGGCTAGACAGCATCACCTTTGCTGACTCTATAGATAGGCTCAATATTGGCTTGGCGGGCAACACTCAGCTCTACCAATACTCAGTGCTCGAGGGATCTTCCCGTATTGCCCATGCTGCTGCTTTTCCCCAGGACGAGTCGCTGGAGGGTTTCTCAGGCGTTGTCTATGTATCGATCAACCCAGATGGTACTGCTGTGACCTCTTCTAAAGTTTGCCAAGGAATCCGTGGCAGCGCTCCCGCCCTCTCCTTTGCGTCGGCAGGAACGAGTATCAACATTTCTGGATGTGATGATCTTTAAAACCCCAAGGCCTCATTTTCAAGTAGTTCAAGGCTCTACTGAGAAGGAGAGCATTTTTTTAGACCAAGGTGATCGGTAAATTGTTTAGCGTGGGTAGTCTAGGTCAAGAAGCAGCTACGAGCAACCCGCTTCACAAGGAGACACCTAACATCATGAAATCCACTCTTAAAGCTAAGCTAATCCAGCACCTGATCGGCAAGAAAGAAGAAGGCGGTTTCACCCTGATTGAACTGCTGGTGGTTATCATCATCATCGGTATTCTGGCTGCGATCGCACTGCCCGCTTTCTTGAACCAAGCTAACCGTGCCCGTCAGTCTGAAGCAACCACTTATGTTGGTTCTATCAACCGCGGCCAACAAGCTTACCGTTTGGAAAATAGAACCTTCGCCAACAGAATTGACCTGCTGGGTCTAGGTATTCAATCCCAAACTGAGTACTACACCTACGGTAACGGTGGTACCCAAAATACCGTAACCGCAATTAATGGTGGCACACTTGCTAACTCTGCTTTTGTCAATGCTTCACCCAGAGACGAGGCGCTCTTGGGCTACACAGGGTTTGCCTACACACTGCGTGATACTGGTGGCAACTCTACAACTACTGCGTTGCTTTGCACCTCTAGCGTGGCTAACACAGTGCCCGCGGGTACTCTCACTGGACCAGGAGTCAATGCTGACGTGAATGCTACGGGTACGAACACGCAAGCTTGCCTGTAACTGCCCTAAGTTGCTAGTTCGTTAGTTAGAGGCTTGCGGTTAAACAGTAGTTACTGCAGTTTCAGCAACTAACACCTAATGCCATGGAGCCCACAACACAGGCTTCATGGCTATTTCCTTTTTGGCCTTCTAACTCGATAGAATGACTGGTTTTGTAGCTTCCTTCAGGAGAGTATGAGGTAATGCCTTTAAATGCTAGAAACTAGAATTGACCGACCTGAAATGGTCAACTGGTTATTCTTATAATTGGACTTTATGCCAATCTCTAGTGCGTTCGTATTTCTAGCGTAATTGTTAGCCCTGATCTAAAAAATGAATGCTCATGCTGAATCAATCAATCCACTCCGTTACTTAGCTCCGACCCTTCTAGGAGCTTTGCTAATTGCTGGTGTTGGTACACTGCAGCGCCAGAGACTTCAGGTGCTTGAGTCTCCCAGTGCAGGAGCGCAATCTCTAGAGCAACTTCAAACTGCTGAGCAGCAGGAGCGAATGCGGCTGAGTTTGATGCGTAAAACTCCCAGCTTTGGCTTTGATAACCTGGTAGCCGACTGGACATTTCTGAATTTTCTTCAGTACTTTGGGGATTTGTCGGTGCGATCGCAGGTGGGCTACCGCGCCAGTCCCGAGTTTTTTGAGGTAATCGTCGCTAAAGATCCCTACTTTATCGATCCCTATTTATTTCTCTCGGTAAGCACTTCACTTTACGCTGGCGACCCCGAGCGCACAGTGGCGTTAATGAATCAGGGCCTCGCCAGTATGACGCCTCAGGTGCCCAACGGAGGCTATGTGGTGTGGCGCTACAAGGGTATTGATGAACTTCTCTTTTTAGGCGATGGAGCAGCGGCCCGTGAATCATTTGCAGCTGCTGCAAACTGGGCAGAGCAATCTAGTGACCCCAACGCCGCTGCGGTGGCTGCTGCCTCTCGCCAAACTGCCGAATTTCTGGCGCAAAATCCAGCCAGCAAAGCCGCTCAAATTAGCGCTTGGATTCAAGTGAGCAACTATGCCTTTGACGACCAGACGAAGCGACTGGCTGTGGAGCGCATTCAGGCATTAGGCGGTGAGATTTTAGACTTGGGGCAGGGCCGAGTAACAGTGCGCTACAGAACCGACGAGTAAGTTAGACAGTACTCAACCGAAGAAACTACGGCTTGATGCTCATGCCCGAGGCTGCCGAGCACGGCACTATAGCTGCAGAACTCGAAGGCTTAGGTGCAGCTGCAGGTGTTGGCCTACCAGCAGCTGCCTAATATAGCTCTGGCTAGGTCGCTTAGGACGAGAGCTGTTGGTAATAGCCACGTCTGGGGCGGCGACCTGACGGCAATCGCCTTACGACTATTTTTGGTGGAATGTCCTAATCAACTTAACGATTGCTATAGCAAATTCGGTTGAATGCAGATGATGATTGCGCCATGCTGTTTCGCAAGCGACATGAAACGTGCAGCGGCTCCAGCGGAGCAGCTTGTCGCATAGCTCAAGGGGCATCCTAGAAAAGCGAAGCCATAGCCCTCCCGGAAGCGAGCTACGCTCTGTACCCTTTGGGAAGCAAGCCATAGAATGACATTTGATGCTCCTCTAAAGGGATTTGGTATAAGCCCCCAAGACCGTACGCAGCCATTCTAGAATGGCCGGGCGTTATTCCTTGGCCGTCCTGTTCTACATACAGCCTGGTGGAAGGGATCCCATTTTCGAGCTCTAGTTTCCTCCTGGCTGCCTGCCTATGTCAGCAGAGGGTCATTTTGTCCCTTAAGTAGGCGTCTGAGTATAAGTCTCCAACGGCTGATTAGCTCTACTACACAGGAGGCCCAGTGGGAGATGGCTATTCTGACTAGATCGTACTGATGGGCTAGAGGGTAATCACTGCTTGAGCCATGGAGCTTCGCTTAATGTCAGGGCTACAACCTAAAAGGCTTACCCTCTGAATCTGGGGGTGAAGAGCTTACGCCTTTCTAAGGTAGATTCCTTAGCCTTCCTCTGAACCAATCGGCTAAGGGATACTGTCTCTAATTAACATTCCGTTGAGTTTCACGGTTGAGGCAAGCGGCTCTGCCTTAACCAACATTAATTATTGGCTTTAAGTTTAACTTCTTAAAGTAACAGTTAGATCCGCCTTTGGGCTGATATAAGGGTCTATCAAACGGCGCTGGAAGTTACAACCTAACCATGGCGTCCGTGTTCTTCTTGAGCAATAAAACAGCATTTTAACTGCTTTGAAATTATTTACATTGAAAGCTTGTCATGACCCTTGACGATTGATCGAAAGGGCGTTTAGATTCATACCCTCCCTGCAAAAAACTTAGGCAAATAAGCCAAAGGTTTCAGACAGTATACCTTAAGCAAAACACTTCAAAAAAACACACATAGTGTGAGGGGAAACTAATAACAATGACTAAGTTCTTCTGGCAATCCTTGCTGGCTCTTCCGGCTGCCTTGGGTGCTGTGCTGGCTTTTTCTGGTGCAGCAGAGGCTCAATCTATTCCTGCTGAGTCTGTTTCTGTTGATGCTGTTTCCACTGAGTTAGCATCAACAGAAGCAGACCCTGAGGTTGCTTCCACTGAGTCCGTTGTCAGCAGCAATGCTGTGCCGCAGGAACCGATTCAGCTGGCTCAAATTACGAGTGTTTCTCAACTCTCTGATGTACAGCCCTCCGATTGGGCTTACCAAGCTCTGCAAAGTCTTGTAGAGCAGTACGGCTGCATTCAGGGGTATCCTGACCGTACATATCGAGGTAATGCTTCACTCACTCGTTATGAATTTGCTGCGGGTCTTAACGCCTGCTTAGATGTCATTTCCCAGTTGGTGACAACTGGCATCAACCCCGATGACTTGGCGACAATTCGTCGCCTCCAAGAAGAGTTTCAAGCAGAGCTAAACACTCTGCGAGGTCGGGTTGATGCCCTTGAAGCTGATGTCGCTGAACTTGAGGCTAACCAGTTCTCCACGACCACCACTTTCCGCGGGCAGGTTGATCTTCACTTTGGAGCGCCTCTCGATCCCTATATTAGTAGCGTTGGCCCTGATACCAGCCCCACTTTCAACTCCCGGGCAATGCTCGATTTCAACACCAGCTTCTCCGGCGAAGACCTGCTCTTCATTCGTCTTCAGGGAACGACGGGCGGGCAACCGTTCACCGACTTCCGGGGGTTCAAAGAAGCATCGGGGCTTCCGGCTGGCGGTACAGCGCTAGATATTGTTTTGGAGGATCTGTTCTACCGGTTCCCGCTGGGCGATCGCATTGATGTCACGCTAGCCGGTACTAACCTCAACTCAGACGAGTATGTTCGCAGCATTACGCCTTTTGCATACTCGGTGGCTGATGCGGGTAATCCTCAGTACCTCGATATTGGCATGGGCGGCGGGGCTGGCATCGCCGTGAGTTTCGCTATGACCGATACTCTGATTTTGGATGCTGGCTACGCAGTCAATACGGCGGGTGCTGCAAATCCGGCTATTGGTATCTTCCAAGGTACTAATACAGGGGGTGGTCAGAGTTACGGTGCATCATTAAGCTACATTCCTGAAGGTATCAACCTATCTGTGACCTACCTTCATGGGGACGGAGCCAGTGCATTTGCTGGAGGACCTGCCTTTGGGGGAGC
>DATNQE010000841.1:0-2409 GCA_036702895.1 Trichocoleus sp.
GGTTTTGGGGCTTTACCTGGGTCTGGGCGTACTGGTTGAACCGGACGAAGCAGGCGTCGTAAATCGCCTCCAGCGCCGAGCGGGTGCAGTCGGGCGAAACAATATCGGGCAGGCCAAGCTGCTGAGCGCAAAACTGGCCGCAGAGCTGATCGGCCATCACCACGGCTGAGCCGCTGCCCGTATCCAGGTTGTAGAAGCGGCCGTTCCACAGCTTGCGGTGGTAGGTGTTGAGCCCGCTCTCCAGCCAGCGGCGGTACTGGGTCAAGAGAATGGGCACGTTGCCGGGAGCCAGGTTTTGAGCCGTGAGAATTTCGCCGATTGCGATCGCGCTCTCCAGCGCCGCCAGCCACAGCCCGCCGCAGTAGGCGCTGATGCCCTTGAGCCGCCAGTCGTCAAAGGTTTGGTCGGGGGCGCCGCCATTTTCGGGAATGCCGTCGCTGTCTTTTTCAAACAGCTTCAGATATTTCAGCGTTTCCACCACCGAGGGCCAGCACTCCGCCAGAAACGCAAAGTCCGTTTCGCCCGTGAGCTTAAAGGCCCGGTAGACCTGAATAACAAAGTCGCTGGGCAGGTCTTTCCACTGGTTGCAGTCTTGGTAGCTGGTGTAGTTGGTCTTCACCCAGGGGTGTTCGTTGGGGGCTCCCAGGTCGTGGGGCGTAGCGCCTCGAATTTTGCGGGCCGCCATCGTGTCTTCGGCGCCGATGGTGTAGTAGTAGCCGATGATGCGCTGCCGCTCATCTGAGGTTGGGATCGCTCTGGCAAAGGCGCGCAGAATCGCCTTCTCCAGCTCCGGCCACAGCATCAGCGTGGCAAAGCCGCCGTAGAGCCGCACATCCAGGCTTTCGTACCAGCGGTAGTCGATGCATTCGAGCACGCCAAACTGCCCCACTGGATCGGCCTCGGTCGCCGCCGACCACAGCGTGCCGCCGCTGGTCAGGTCGTACAGCTCGTTGAACAGCGCCATCTTCAGCCAGGCGGGCAGATCGGCCCGCTCCAGCACGGGCTGTTGCCACTCAACAATCTGCTGCTGCCACTCCTTATAGTGCTTCAGCGCATCGCGGGCAATGTCCCAGGCGTTGCCGCCGCTGGTGCCAAAAAAGTCGGTATAGCGCCGGTAGGCCGACACCCCCGCCGCAAACTCTGTCACCGGCAAATCCCAGGCCAGCACAAAAGGAATCTGCCGAGTTTCACCGGGTTGGAGCGTGAAGCGGATTGCGATCGCACACCCGACCTGCTCGCCCTCATTCGCCGGACGCTCATCTGCCACGCTTCCTAGTTCGCCCGACTGGGAGAACGACTGCCAGATCTCGGCTCCATCTCCCACCGGGTTCCAGCGGGTGTGGTAGGGGATCTCAACGCCTGCCGATGCAGCGGTGGCAATGCAAAACTGCCCATCCCCCTCGCCGGGTTCTTCCCCGCCTTCTGACCAGGCGCCATCCATCAGGCAGCCGACGAAATCTCCCTTTTGCACATAGCTGTTGAAGCTGCCAGCGCTGCGGCCAATAGCCGGAACGTAGTCGTAGTAAGGGCTGCCGTCATCCCGCTGTTTAATCTCGGCGGACTTCTCAGTATTGGTAAACCAGCCCACCATGTTTTGCCAGCTCAGGAGAATGCTGATCGTCAGCGGCTGATTCGTCGGGTTCTGCGCCGTCCACTCAAACACCGCAACGGGGTAGCTCGCCTCTTGATAGTTATGCACCCAGATCGGAGAGAACTGCTCGCAGGTCAGCTTTGCTCGAAACATATTCTCGTAGACAAACCAGCTGCGAGGGTAGAGAGCGTGATAAGTCCCGGTGAGAGAGGAGGGAGGAGAGAGGAGAGAGGAGCTGGCGCTATCTGATGCTCCTTCGCTCCCCTGCTTTCCCGCCCCCTCGCCTGAAGCCGGATACCATTGCCAAGCAGACAAACCCCCCTCCTGAGGCGGCTCAGTGCAAAGCGCATACGCCTGGGTTTGACCATCAGCCGTTTCTTCAAACACGCTGAACTGGCAGGCCGGAAAGGTGGCAAAGGTATGTTCGCCGCCGTCGAGGTGCCAGAGGTTGAAGTCGCCGCGTGGGGAGCGGCCAATGCAGCCTGCGCCAAAGCCGCCCAGCGGTGCGCCGTGCCAGGGACCATCGTCTAGGTTGCTGGCGTAGCGAACGATGTAGGGGTGCTGCCAGCCGAGGCCGATGGGGCGCTGCCAGGTGTAGGGCGGAATTTGGGAAGAAGGGGCGGTGTCAGTCATCCCCTGATTTTACGGGGTTGGGTTGTCGGTGCGATAGAGTTGACAGGGCGATGCTGGCTTGGGGTTTCACTCAGGAGCATTTTGGGCTGCTAGTGTATAGTCCAGCGGTGGATTGTGTTGACTGAAAAGTGCGATCGCACTGCTTTAGCAAGCTAAACTACAGCGAATTACAGCGGTCTCGTTTG
>DATNQE010000843.1:0-2174 GCA_036702895.1 Trichocoleus sp.
AGACCGCACCTGCCGAAGCCGATACGCAAACCAAAATTTTGGATGCAGCGCTGCGGCTTTTTTCTCAGAAAGGCTACGGCGGTACTACCACTCGCGACCTGGCCCAGGCTGCAGGGGTGGCAGAAGGGACTCTGTTCCGTCATTTCGAAAATAAGAAAGCAATTCTGATAGAAGTTGCAACTCGAGGCTGGGTTGAGCTGCTGACCGACCTGCTGACTGAGCTGAGCGAAATGGGTAGCTACAAAGCCATTGGCCAAGTGATGCGGCGGCGAATGCTGAACCTGCGCAAAAACAGCGACATGATGCGGGTCTGCTTCATGGAGGCCCAGTTTCACCCTGAGCTGCGAGAGCAAATTCAAACTCAGGTGATCGGCAAAATGACCGACGTGGCTGAGGCGTTCTTTCAAACGGCGATGGACAAAGGCATTTACCGGCCCATGAACCCGCGAGTAGTAGCCCGCATCTTTTTGGGAATGTTTGCCGTTGCCGGATTTAGCCAGTCAACCCTAGGAGATGAAGGCGGCTCGATTCAGGGTATGCAGGAGCTAGCTGAGGGGCTGGCCGATGTGTTTCTCAACGGCGTTCTGATTAAGGAAGCCTAGCCGCAACGTTTTTTTGGCTAAACACCCTACAGCTAGGCGCCCTTAACCAGCACAAGCTGGTTGGGGTCCTGCGGATCCACATCGTAGGCAGCGCCAAAGCCAATCACAAATCGCCCGCTATAGGGCGCTAGCCTGAAGATTTGGAAGTCCTCAAGCTGGCGCAGCATCTGAATGATGTTGCCAAAGCGCGACTCAAAGCAGGTTGCGATCGCATCCCAATCGCCCGTTGCTCGATCTAGCACTTCCACTTCACAGTCGTAGGTGAGGCGGTTGCGGGCAAAAATTTGCTGCGTCTCGCTTTCGTCATCTATGAGCAGCACACTGGCTTTGCGACGCTGCGCCAGGTTCTGAGTATGAGCTGACAGGCCGCTGATATAGATATAGAGATTGCCAGATTCATCTCTGACGAAGGGAGCGTAGCTAGCGTGGGGCGTGCCGTCTGCATTGATAGTGCTGAGCATGAGGCTCTGTCTACGCTCTGGAAACGCCCGATAGGCTGCTAACACATCATCATTTTGAGCCATAGGGTAGATGCGCTACTTTTCGGCATGATTACGGGTATGTTAAGAGCGAACGCCCAGAACCTGTCTAGGGTTTATAGTTCAGCTACAGTAACGTAAAGACCCTTCTAACTTACCCCAAGCAATGTCACCCGTGTCTAGCCCAGACCCTTCGGCAACGGCTACAGTTCCTCTCCCTTCAGCGGCGGATTGGCAGCGGCTCAACCAGGGCGACGTAGTGTTGACAGGTCAGCAGGGTCAGTATGCAGTAATGGGGCTAGCCAAGGTCAACATCGAGCTGGCCTGGGCAGTGCTCACCGACTACAACAACTTCTACCGCTTTGTGCCTACAGTAGCCGCGAGTCGTGTGCTAGAAACTGACGGGCAGCGTAGTATTGTCGAGCAGATTGACCGGCGGCGCATTTTGCTCTCCACGGTCGAATCCACTGTGCGTACCGAAAACGTGGAGATCGACCAGCAGCAGATTAGCTTTCGCATGCTGGAGGGCAATCTCAAATATATGTACGGCCACTGGCGAATCGATTCGGCACAGGAGACATCCCCTAGTGCCACCGGCATTTTGATTTCCCAGTGGGTGAAGGCCGAAGCCGACCTAGGACCTTTCAAGAAGATGTTCTACAACCTGTTTGAGGCTAGCTTGGTCGAGACCATGGAGGCTATTCGCGGTGAAATGGAGCGGCGCTCTTTAGAGCGCTAGTGCTTTGTCGTGCGCTGCTTATTGAGAGTTGGAATCTTTAGCCGTCTTTGGAGCTGCTGCGCTCGCTGATCGCACAGATTGTTGCTTGGGTGGCAGCCCCCCAAACCCCCCGGATGGAGGGCGGACGCGCCCTCCAAACCTCCTCCGCTAGAAAGCCCCCAGCATCGGCATTGCTTCGCTGGTTCATTGAGTCTTTGAACGAGCGTGTAAACCCTCCTATTTTCGGGAGACCACTTGTCTATCAAGCGTGTCTAGTCAGCCGAATATCCGGATCACCGAGCTAGCGATGGTGCCCACCGTTGCGCCCTTGCGAGGGGGTTTGGGGGAAGATTGTTCCCCAAGGGGCGGGGTCCG
>DATNQE010000392.1:0-6556 GCA_036702895.1 Trichocoleus sp.
GTCGCCGGTTTTTCCTATAGGTTTTCCCTTGCCCCCTAACTTTCTGGGGGAGCTTGAAGTTTTGCAGAGGAGTTTGAAGGGCTAGAACCATCGTCAGGGTTTAGGCGCCGTAGTGCTGCGATCGCATGGAGCCGCACGCCCTCATCGGGATCGCTCTGCCAGGTCCTGAGGAGAGGCAGCGCAGCGGTTGCCCCCAACTCCGCCAGAGCTAGCGCCCCCTGCTGGCGCAGCTGCGCTAATGCTTCGGGAGCCTCCGACGCGCTTAAGTCCTGCAGCCAGGTCAAAAGAGTGCTGGCGGCCATTGCTCTCAAATCAGCAGTTTGGTGAGAAAGGGCCGTGATAATCGCCAGGCGCTCGGTCAACCCCACCTGAGGCCAGCAGCATTGTAGCCCCTGCAGCGCTGGCAGGGTACGCATCCAGCCCAGCGCCTGAATGACTGCAAGGCGTTGTGTTTTGGGGGTTTCAGGAGTTTGCAGCAACGCCGTCAGGGCAGCGGCTGCTTCAGCAGCAGATAGGCGCCCCAGCACTGCGATCGCAGATCGCGCCACCCGAGAATCCTCATCCTGCAGTCGCGGCTGCAAAAGCTTAGTCAGCGCCAGCTCTCCCAGCTGCTGGCGGTAGCCCACTAAGGCCTCAACCGCCTTGAGCCGCACCGTCCCGTCTGGGTCATGCAAAGCCGACTGCACCACCGCCAGCACCCTATCGTCGCGATACCCTGCCAGCGCCTCAATCGCGAGCGATCGCACCGCTGCCGCAGCGTCCTGAGCCATCTCTAGAAGCGGCGGCACTGTAGAAGGGTGACGAATTTGAGCCAGCGCCCAAGCGGCTAATTCCCTACGACTGGGCTGTATTAAAAGCTGAGTTAACGCCTGCACAGCGCCTGGCCCAATTCGCGTCAAGGCATCCGCAGCCCCCTGCCGTAAATCCTCGTCCTCAGTCTTAAGCAGCAGCGCCACCAGCGCCTCAATAACGTCTGACCGGTTGAAATGGCCCAAGATGCGGGCCGCAAACCAGCGCACCTCCCACTCTAGATCCCCATCCGCCAGCAGTGCCAGCAGAGGCGCAACAACCTCTTCTCCAAACGCTGGCAGCTGCTTCGAGACCTCCCACCGGCTTTGGAAATCTCCTCCTAGCAAGATCGCAAGGGCACTGTTTAGTGAATCATCCAGCGAAGATTCTGCTTGCGAAGGAGAGAAGATATCAGATGAAGAGTACAACGTTAACCGTCCTTCCCTTAGGAGTGATTTAGAGCAAAGCGCTCTTTAAAGCGTTTTTAACAGCGTTTTGAAGGGAGCAAGCATTTGCACCAGTGAACCTGCACCAGCCTCAATCAAACAAATTACAGAGCAGGCTCTTCGCCCCAATTAACCGTTTATCGCTCGTCCTTATTAACGTTGTCTGACTTTCAGATTTTCTGCAGCCGATATTCATACTGATATCTGCGGCTCAAAGATGACGAAACGTCTCTTTATTTAAAGAACATAGAGGCTGCGATAACCGTATCCGAAGAATTTATGAATAGAAGTAGACTCTTAGAAGCAAACTTTATTCCGTTTTTTCTGCTTTGACAAATCCAACATCCATCATAACCTCATACAGGTCAAACCCGTCCAGCTTATTAATGCATTGTTGGCAGTTTAGCAAGGCTTTGAGGTTTGCCCTGAAAGGTACTTCTCCAAACAGCCCCCAAAAGACTCGCCCTCAAAATACCCCTCTCAGCGAACCCTGTTAACAGGCATTGAATTATTGAGTCGACCACTGACTTAGTGCGCTGCGCTTATCGGCTAAAACTGGAACCTTGGGCAATAAACAGAGTAGAGAGGCAACTCTGGGCAGCCGCTATTTCTGCCCCTAAAGCTACCTTTATTAGCCCTTTAATAGGCATGGTACCTGCCGATCAGACCATAAAAAGGCCCAGGCAATACAGCGAAATGCAATTCCTGCATGATGGCAATGCAGACTTTACAAATCTTCCCAAAGACTGTTACTAACTATACAAAAGCTACCTGACTTGTTGCCTAACGTGAGATTCAAATCGTAGACCTTGAGGGCTGTTTAAGGTTTTAGGTTGATTGGCCAGAGCTCACTTTAACGGGCAGTCAGCTCAGCTAATCATGTCGCCTGCAATAGCAGTTTAGGCACTATCTAGAGCTACTTAGCCCTCTCTTTCTGCCTCTTAGAAATAGCACCGTGAAAGGCAAAGTGTCTTCGCGGCTGTCTCATTTTTGGCATTCGGTTACAGTGCTTTGCTTGCTTTGGATCAACATTTTCTGTCTAGCCCAAAGCGCTCCTTTTCCTGAAGTTTCTGATAACACCTACCATTGCCCAGTAGGAATTGAGCATTTTCTATCATTCGATTCGTAATGTTGAGACAACCCTTTTGAAGTCTTCTAGAGTCTCTCGACTGTTGGTTTTGATATTTACTGAAACGCTTAATTAGGTGAATCCCGTGGTTAGTTCAACTACCCAGATCGAAGAAAAGCTCAATAAATTTGAGAAGCTTAAAGCGGAAAAAGACGGGCTTGTTGTTAGAGAAGAGTTAGAGCATTTCGCCCGAATCGGCTGGGAAGCAGTCGACGAAACCGATTTGACCCATCGTTTGAAGTGGCTAGGCATTTTCTTTCGCCCAGTTACTCCGGGCAAATTTATGCTGCGACTGCGCACTCCCAGCGGCATTTTGAGCAGCTATAAGGTGCGCGTTCTGGCAGAAATTATTGAGCGCTATGGAGAGGATGGCAGCGCCGACATCACAACTCGCCAGAACCTGCAGCTGCGGGGTATTCGCCTAGAAGATATCCCTGACATCTTTGAGAAGCTGCGGCATGCCGGCATGACCTCGGTGCAGTCGGGTATGGACAACGTCCGCAACATTACCGCCTCTCCCGTTGCGGGCTTAGACGCTAACGAGCTAATCGACACTCAGGGCCTGGTGCTTAAGGTCCAAGACATGATCACCGGCAATGGAGAAGGTAACCAGGCGTTTACCAACTTGCCGCGCAAGTTCAATATCGCCATTGAGGGCGGGCAGGATAACTCGGTTCACGCTGAGATTAACGACATTGCCTTTGTCCCTGCCTACCGGGAGGGACAGCTGGGCTTTAACGTGCTGGTGGGGGGCTTTTTCTCAGCCCGCCGCTGTGAAGCCGCCATCGAACTCGACGCCTGGGTGCCCCCCAACGATACGGTGGTCGCTCTCTGCCGGGCCATTCTGGAGGTTTACCGGGACAACGGCCCACGGGCTAATCGCCAAAAGGCACGGCTGATGTGGCTGATTGACGAGTGGGGGCTGGATCGCTTTCGCGCAGAGGTGGAAAAAGCCCTGGGCCAACCGCTGCTCTCAGCAGCGCCCAAAGATGAGATTAACTGGGACAAGCGAGATCACATCGGCATTCATCCCCAAAAGCAGCCCGGCCTGAACTACGCCGGTTTGCATGTACCGGTAGGACGCCTGGCAGCTCAGGATCTCTACGAGATTGCCCGGCTAGCTGAGGTCTATGGCAGCGGTGAAGTACGCCTGACCGTAGAGCAAAACGTCATTATTCCGAACATTGCCGATACCCGGCTAGGCACCTTTTTGAAAGAGCCTGTGCTGGAGAAGTTTTCGGTGGCGCCTTCACCTCTGGTGCGATCGCTTGTCTCCTGCACCGGTGCTCAGTTCTGCAACTTTGCTCTAGTAGAAACCAAACAGCGGGCCTTGGCGCTGACCCGCGCCCTCGATGCGGCGCTGATTCTGCCCCAGGCTGTCAGAATTCACTGGACCGGCTGCCCCAACTCCTGCGGCCAGCCCCAGGTTGCCGACATTGGCTTAATGGGCACCAAGGTTCGCAAAGCCGGCAAGACTGTCGAAGGCGTTGACATCTATATGGGCGGCAAGGTTGGCAAAGACGCTCAGCTGGGCACTCGAGTGCAGCAGGGTGTGCCCTGCGAAGACCTGCAGGAAGTCCTACAGCAGCTGCTGATAGAACACTTTCAGGCCCAGCCTAAAGACGGGGCAGCTGGGGCGGCGCTCAACGGAGCCCGGCTCTCGCCCGCTGAAGTGGTTTGATGCAGCCGGTTTTTCCTAGGAGCCGCCGAGCGTTGAGCACCAAGCGGCCCTAGGGGTGCCCAACCCTGCCCTCTACCCCCAAAAAAAGTCCCTGCTAGGGCAGATCCCCCGCAGGGCACACACACGCAGCTTTCATTCAAGCCGTTTTCGTTATTTAGGAGACTAACACACGCGCCCCAGAGGTAGACAGCCTTTCTAACACTTGATACTTAGGCTTCACGGGGCCCCGCCCGGCAAGTTTCCGCAGACGCCTCTTTGATACAGGCTTCCTTATCTACGTTCTTTCCTGCCCCATGGTTAATCCCACCAAAACCGTATGTCCCTACTGTGGTGTAGGCTGCGGCCTGGAAGCGCTGCCCCCAGCTCTGCCCAAGCGCCCGACTCATCGCGATAGTGCAGGCAACCCTACCTGGCAAACTCGTGGCGATCGCACTCACCCCTCCAGTAAAGGGCAGGTCTGTGTCAAAGGAGCAACTGTCGCCGAGTCGCTAGACAAAGACCGACTCAAGTACCCCATGCTGCGAGACTCGCTGGAGGCACCCTTTCGGCGGGTGTCGTGGGACGAGGCGCTAGAGGTCCTTGTCGGCCGCATCCGCCATGTACAGCAGACCCTGGGACCCGACGGCATCTGCCTGTATGGGTCAGGACAGTTCCAAACAGAAGATTACTATGTCGCCCAAAAGCTGATCAAAGGCTGCTTGGGCACCAACAACTTCGATGCCAACTCTCGCCTGTGCATGTCCTCAGCCGTCGCTGGCTATATCCAAAGTCTCGGTTCTGACGGTCCGCCCTGCTGCTACGACGACCTAGAGCTAACCGACTGCGCCTTTCTCATTGGCACCAACACCGCTGAATGCCATCCCATTGTCTTCAACCGTTTCAAGAAATATCAGAAGAAGAATCGGGATGTGAAGCTGGTAGTAGTCGACCCGCGCCGCACCGAAACGGCCAGCTACGCCGACCTGCATCTGGCGATTCGGCCAGGGTCAGACATCACGCTGCTCAACGGTATTGCCCACCTGCTGCTGCAGTGGCGCCAGTTTGATGCCGACTTTGTCGACGAATGTACCAGCGACTTTACCGCCTACAGCGAAGTCATTCGCCACTACTCCCCTGCAATTGTGGCTGAGCGCTGCGGCATCCGCATTGAGGATTTGGAAACGGCAGCCCGCTACTGGGCCGACTCAAAGCGAGTGCTTTCTCTCTGGTCCATGGGGCTCAACCAGTCCTCTGAGGGAACGGCGAAGGTCTGCAGCCTGATTAATCTGCACCTCATGACCGGCAACATCGGCAAGCCTGGCGCAGGCCCTTTCTCCCTAACGGGACAGCCCAACGCCATGGGGGGGCGAGAAGCCGGGGGGCTGTCCCATCTGCTGCCCGGCTACCGCAGCGTCAAAGACTCTACTCATCGGCAGGAAGTTGAGCGCCTGTGGCGGCTCCCTGCGGGCAGCATTGCTCCCACGCCAGGGCTAGCCGCCTGGGAGATGATGCTGGGGCTAGAGCAGAACCAGGTTGGGCTGATGTGGATTGCAGCCACCAATCCAGCGGTGAGCATGCCCGACGGGGAGCGCACCAAGGCCGCCCTGCACCGTTCGCCGTTTACGGTGTATCAGGATGCCTACTACCCTACCGAGACTGCGGCCTTTGCTCACCTGCTGCTGCCCGCAGCCCAGTGGGGCGAAAAAACGGGCGTTATGACCAACTCCGAGCGCACCGTGACGCTGTCTACCGCCTTTAGACCCCCTGCGGGCGAAGCTCGCCCGGACTGGGAGATTTTTGCCGAGGTTGGCCGCCGTTTGGGTTTTGAGATGCAGTTTGCCTTTACGAGCTCAGCTGAGGTTTATCAGGAGTTTGTGCAGCTGACCCGCGATCGCATCTGCGACATGAGCGGCATCAGCCACCAGCGGCTCCGGCAGGAGGGGCCAATTCAGTGGCCCTGCCCAGCGGTGGAAACAGCCGCAACGGCATCCACCAAGCACGACAAGCGGCTCTACACAGACCTGCGGTTTCCCACCCCCAACGGCCGGGCCCGCTTTGTTCCCTTCTATGAAAAGGGCCTGGCGGAACCCCCCGATCCGGATTACCCCTTTGTTTTAACCACCGGGCGGCTGTACGGGCACTGGCATACTCTGACGCGTACTGGCCGCATTGAAAAAACGCGAGCAATGCACCCAGAACCTTTTCTGGAGGTCAACCCCCGGGATGCGCAGCAGCTAGAGATGCAGTCGGGGAACTGGGTAGAAGTGCGATCGCGCCGAGGCCGCATCCGGCTTAAAGTTCTAGTGACCCAAAACATTCGTCGCGGGACCGTATTTGTGCCAATGCACTGGGGCAGCCTGTGGGCCGAAGACGCCGAGTGCAACACCCTTACTCATCCAGAGCGCTGCCCCATTTCGTTAGAGCCTGAGCTTAAAGCCTGCGCCGTCCAGGTGGTGCCTCTAGCCCAGATTGCTGACTCAGAAGCAGTCCTCGAAGCGAACCTAGACAGGGAGGGCGAATATTCTTTACCAG
>DATNQE010000847.1:0-3765 GCA_036702895.1 Trichocoleus sp.
GGTTAGCATTTCTTGCTGTAAAACTCTCTCGTCAGACTAAATCTGTAGCTCCATGTACATTTTTGACTCAAGATTATCTGTAACCCTACTGGATTGTTAAGCTAACCTCTTTAGGTTGTGTCTTTAATTTCAGGAGATTCAATGAAACGTCGTCGGTTTATTGCCACCATTATGGTGTCAGCTGCGCTCACGGGCGGAGTGTTAACGGCCTGCAACAACCAAGCTCAAACGAGTTCTGAGCAGGCTGGTGGTGAAGCAGGCGGTGGAGAGTCGAGAGGAACGCTAGTGATGGCTACCTCTGCCGACTATCCTCCCTACGAGTTTGTTGAGACGGCTGGGGGCACCGAGGAAATTGTAGGCTTTGACGTGGACATTGCCAGATCGATCGCCGAGAGATTGGGCTATGAGCTGGAGATCAACAACATTGATTTCAATGGCTTAATCCCGGCGCTCCAGGCTGATCGAGCCGACTTTGTGATGGCGGGTATGACGCCCACAGAGGAGCGCAAACAAAACGTCGACTTCTCTAACATCTACTACGATGCCAAACAGACGATTGTGGCGAGCCAAGACAGCGGCATTACCGCTCCGGCAGACCTAGATGGTAAGAAAGTGGGCGTGCAGCTCGGCTCGATTCAGGAAGGGCTAGCTAAGGATCTCATTGAGGAGGACGGCTCCAAGATGGAGCTTGTACCGCTCAACCGGATTAACGAGATTGTGCAGGAGCTCAAGTCGGGGCGTATTGACGCTGCCATTATCGAAGATACGGTAGCTCAAGGCTTCCTGCAGGCCAACCCGGACCTGGTTGCAACGGAAATCCCCGAAGACGGTCCGTCGGGATCTGCGATCGCATTCCCCAAAGGTTCAGAGTTGGTAGATGAGTTCAATACGGCTCTGCAGGAGATGGAAACTTCTGGCGAGATCGAGGAGCTCGTTAAGAAGTGGTTTGGGGATGGTTAAGCCGTAAGCCCTATGGATCTTGACTTTTCTCAAATTGTTCCATCCCTGCCGTTTATTCTCACGGGCATCATAACCACCCTGCGCTTTACGCTGCTGTCGGCGCTGTTTGGATTTGCCCTGGGAACGCTGTTATCGCTGTTCAAAATCTCATCCATCAAGCCTCTGCGCTGGTTTGCAGAGTTCTACACCTCGATTTTCCGGGGGACGCCGCTGATTTTGCAGCTGGCCCTGATCTACTTTGCAACGCCTCAGTTGTTGAACTACAAAATTTCAGCCATTGAGGCGGGGGTGATTACCTTCTCCCTCAACGCTGCAGCCTACAGCTCCGAAACCATACGTGCAGGCATTATGGCGGTGGACAAGGGGCAGCGAGAGGCAGCTATGTCCTTGGGAGTGCCCTACAAGCTGATGATGATGGACATCATTTTGCCCCAGGCCTTTAAGAACATCCTGCCGGCCCTGGTGAATGAGAGCATTGCGCTCCTCAAAGACTCGGCTCTGGTCTCAACCATTGGGGCGCTCGATCTGATGCGGCGCGGGATGGTGGTCGCAGCAGAGAAATATCTATATTTCGAGCCACTGATCGTTGTCGGGATCGTCTACTACATTATGGTCATGGGGCTAACCCAGGCGGCCCAGGTGCTTGAGCGGAGGTTGCGGCGCAGTGATTAGGATCGAGCATTTAGTCAAATCGTTTGGTCAGCTGGAGGTGCTCAAGGACATCTCAACCGAGGTGGCTCATGGGGAAGTGGTAGCTATTATCGGTCCCTCTGGCTCGGGTAAGTCCACCCTGCTGCGGTGCGTCAACCTGCTGGAGTGTCCAACGGCGGGCAAAATCTATGTCGGCGGCATGGATATCACTTCTCCTAAGTGCGACATCATGAAAGTGCGGCAAAACATCGGTATGGTGTTCCAGCACTTCAACCTGTTTCCCCACAGGACGGTGATTGGCAACGTTACCTATGCCCCGATCAAAATCAAGGGCATGACCAAGGCCGATGCCTATAAGCTGGGAATGGATCTGCTGGAGAAGGTAGGCCTGCTGGAAAAAGCTAAGGTCTACCCCTCGCGACTCTCTGGTGGTCAGAAGCAGCGGGTTGCGATCGCACGCGCCCTGGCTATGCAGCCTGAGATCATGCTGTTTGACGAGCCCACGTCGGCCCTCGACCCCGAAATGGTGAAAGAGGTGCTCGACGTGATGAAGGACTTAGCCAATACGGGGATCACGATGGCGATCGTGACCCACGAGATGGGCTTTGCTCGGGAAGTGGCAAACCGTATCCTCTTCCTAGACGGTGGTTATCTGGTAGAAGATGCGCCGCCTGCTCAGTTCTTCAGCACTCCTAAGAGCGATCGCGCTCAGCAGTTCCTGGAAAAAGTGCTTTGATCGCAGCCCCCAGTGGCCCAGATCAATCCAATGCCCCCATCGCTTAAAGAACGCCTGTCTAAGAGTTTCCCCTGTGGATTTTCTTAAGCAGGCGTTTTTAATCTCTGGCTGCAGCATCAAGAGGGTGTTGCAGCGTTTGAGCAATGCCCCTGGCCATGCGCCCGGTATCTTCGAAAATTTCTCGGACTTACGAGGGAGCTTTACCGGCTAAAAAGCTCGGGCTGGCTGGCCGTTTCTAAATAGGCTGGCTTCAAGTGACGAAAGGTTAGGCTATAGCGCATTCGGCCGACGGGCTCCACGCCGTGCAAAATCTTGGTATTGATGCGGACAATCGCACCATCAACCAGCGGCGTTACGACTCTTTCCCGGCCCGGATACTCAAAGAAATTTGCCTCGCCTAGATTGACCACAACGGCCCAGGGCATAAAACAGGCATGATCGCGGTGAGGGTTAATGCCAACGCCGGGAAGGTACTTGCACAGTAGCGCTGAGTGCCAGTGAGGACAGTAGGCATGGCCTAAAGCATCCACTTGACCATCCTGAATCGCCTGGTAAATCTCGGGCTGCTGAGACAGTGTCACCCCAAGTCCGTAGTAAGCCTCTAACCGACCTTTGGCGTATCGACTGTGCAGCAGCTCGCTCACAGGCTGACGGTTTGCCCAATCGTGCCAGCGATCGCAATCCTTACCCAGCTGCCCGATAATCTCGACCATAGACAATGCGAACGGAAAGCCCTCCGTGGACTACCATCCTAACAGTCAGTTTTAGAGCCATGATTTTGGCTTGAAGTAAGGCTTAGCCCAATCACGGCTCTTTTAATTAAGGGAGGTTTAGCGGCTCGCAGCAGCTGACAGCACAGACTGCTTTATCTGCGCTGAGTCGAGGTCCTTGCCGATCACGATCAGCCGCGTTTGACGGAGTTCCTCTGGTCGCCAGGGACGGTCAAAGAAATAGTCGAACCGTGGGCCAACGCCCTGAAGAACTAGCCGCATGGGCTTGCCAGGCACCGCAACGAAACCTTTGATTCGGTAGATTTCCTGGGTTTCGACGAGCTGCTGCAGCTGCTGCACTAACGCCTTGGGGTCAAATGCCTGGTCCAGGGTAAGAGGAACTGAGGTGATATCGTCGTCGTGGTCGTGTTCCTCCTCGTGATCGTGGTGGCTGGGGCGGCTTTCCAGATTGTCCTCAACCGCTGCGTTGAAGCCAAGCAGCAGCTCGGAGCTGATGGCGCCCTTTTCGCACGGCACAATTTTCACGCCTGCGGGCACTTGGGTCTGGAGCCAGCTCTCGACCCTCTGCCGCTCATCGGGAGCAACCTGATCGGTTTTGGTCAGCAGCACCAAATCGGCGCAGTTGAGCTGGTCCTCGAACAGCTCTTCAATCGGCGTTTCGTGATCGAGGCTATCGTCGGCCTGGCG
>DATNQE010000037.1:0-3736 GCA_036702895.1 Trichocoleus sp.
CGCTGGGTCGCTGCGGGCAAGGCTGAGGCAATTACCTGTGAGCACAGTGTTAACGAAGTATTTGTGCAGCCCCACCATCGGCATAGGATTCGCAAAGTGGTGGTGGACATTCACAGCTCCCTCTACGGCACGCTGGTCAACCAGCTGCAGACAGGCACCGCTGAAAAGCCGCTGCGCGATGAGCTTAGCGTGCCGTTGATGCGCTGCTATGAGCGTCGGTTTGCCCGCAAGTTTACTGACCTGGTGCTCACTACCGAGGAAGACCGCCGCTTTTTTGAGCCGCTGCGCCATCCGGCAAAGCTCCATGTAGTCGCCAATGGCGTAGATTTGGCCAGCTTTCCCTACCGCAGCCGCGATCCGGGCGGCTATGAGCTGGTCTTTGTAGGGGCAATGGACTACATTGCCAATGTCGATACCGCCCAGTACTTGGCCCAGAGCGTGCTGCCCCCGCTCCGGCAGCGCTATCCTGAGGCGACGCTAACGCTGGTGGGAGCCAATCCGACGGCGGCGGTGCAGGCGCTGGCGGACCTGCCGGGGGTAGCTGTGACCGGACGTGTGCCCAGCGTAGTGGACTATCTGCATCGAGCAGCGGTTTGTGTGGTGCCGATGCGCATTGGCTACGGTATTAAAAACAAAACTCTAGAGGCGATGGCGGCTGGAGTGCCTGTGGTGGCGAGCGATCGCGGTTTGGAGGGGCTGACGGTAGAAAATCCGCTGCGGGCGCTGCGGGCCAACAGCGCTGAGGACTATGTTGAGGCCATTGGTCGCCTGTTTGAGCAGCCCGATCTGCGCGCCCAGCTGTCTCGCAACGCGCGGGCAATGATTGAGTCAGATTTTACCTGGCAACAGGCCGGTGAGAAGTATGAGCAAATCTTGCTAGCCTGATCTAAGCAAACTGGGTTGCCTTGCGATAGAGTTCTGGTGTCGGTTGACACAGGCGAGGGATGGCAACACCGAGCGGTGGACGCGGCCAAGCAATAGGACTACTGCGGCGACGGACAGCTAAACGACTGCCGCCAGGGAGCAAAGTGCAGCTGTGGGTGCGATCGCACCCCCGTTTTTACCATTTTTGGCGCTTCCGGCGGGTTCGCCGGGGGCTGAGCCTGGTGTTAACGGCCCTGCTGCTGTGGGGTGCGATCGCGCTGCTGGTGCTGAGTCTGCGCTGGAGCGTGCAGCTCATGGTCAACCCCGATGCCCTTCCCTGGCTGCAGGCGCGGCTGGGCCGAGCCACCCTGTCGGACTCCCAAACTGTCACTCTGGCCGCAGTTGCTGCAGAACTTGGCGCTCAGGGGCGAGTGCTGGGCGAGCCGATGCCGCTAAAAGCGCAGCAGCAAGAGGTTGAAATCGAGTTTTTGCTGTACCCAGTACAGGCAGCGTCGGGGGGCACGCCTGAAATTGTCGAACTGCGCCTGTATCGACCCCTGCCGGGTCAGCCCAGCGCAAGCGCAGAGCCCTCTGAAGCCCTCATGCAGGCGGTAGCGACCCTGCCGGTAGAGCGCCTTTCCGACGAGGTGATCTTGGCGCCGCTGCTGCGAACCCCGCAAAAGATTTTACCCTCCAAGCAGGCGTTTCCGATGACGGCCCTCAAACGGCTGCCTGCCCACACTTCAGCAGACGGCATTTGGTTGACCCTGCAGGGTCAGTGGCAGCGCAGCGGCGTGACCCTTCGCTACGGTCGGCTGGTGTATTTTGAGCCCCGCAGGCGAGCGCTAGAAATACTTACCGCGTGGAGCACCCCCAATCGTCAGCTGCCCCAGTGGGCAGATTTAGATGGCGCGGAGCACGTCGATCTGCTGATTGACCAAACGGTAGGGTTAGAACCCGCCATTCAGGGCTTTCGGGTGCAGTCTCGCCAGGGATTGGGAGCCGCAATGCAGCTTGTGCCGGTGTCCTTCAGCAGCGTTCCGGTTGATGTTAACGACAGCGGTGCCTATTACCGGGCGCTGACCCTGGCCCGCAGCGGTCTTTGGTCGGCTGCCCTAAAGCAGCTAGAGCCACTCAAGGCCAAGCTCGACAAGAAGTGGACGCCGTCTGCCCAGGCGCAGCTCCAGCTGGTGCAGCTCCATGCTGAGCGCACGCGGCAACAGGCCGAGCGCAAGTGGTCAGTGCCCAGCCAGCAAATTTTAGCAAGCCTGGTCGATGGCCGCTGGGAGGCTGCCTTGAAGCAGCTAGAGGCTGCTCCCCAGACTCAGGAATCGTTGATGCGCACGCTGGCTAAGGACGAGGGCCGATTCTGGAATCGGGTCACAGCGGCCTTGCGCAGCGGCACTAAAGACCCAGCAGCATTGGTATGGGGCGGCTTGATCTTAAAAGCCCAGCAAGACCAGCAGGCAGCTCTAGCCTGGTTGGCAGAACAAAAGGTCCCCGCCGCAACCCGCTCTCGCTTTTGGGCGGTGGCAAACCCACCCGTCGTAGCAGCTGCGCCGCCCAAACCGGCAGCCGCCGCAACGCCAGTAGCCGACAAGGCTGCCGACCAGCCATCGGGTGCGATCGCACCCCTGCAAGACCTACTCGGTAAGGCTACGCCTCTACCCAACGTCAACCCTGCCCAATGGCAGCCGCTGCAAGACTCGCAGCCCATAACGCTAGGCCCCCAACAGCGCTGGTACGACATTCAGGTAATGGGTTGGCAGCGGTGGGGGATCTGGGCCGACCAGCGGCAGAGTACCTGGCCGCCCGGCGCTTCAACCGGCTTAAAACAAGCCCTAGCTGCGGTGCTGACCGATCCCCTTTACCTGCTGCCCCAGGGAACCACTGCTCAAATTTCTCCCCAAGCGCTGCAGGTAAAGGGGCTGCGGCTGGAGGAGGGCCGCCTGCGGCTGCTGGCAGCAGGAAGCGGCAGCGCAACAGGGCTGGCCTTTTCCGCGGATAGTCTCTACTGGCTTGACTCTACTAGCGTCGGCTCGGCTCAGAGCAATGAGGCCGTAGCAGCGGCGCTAGAGACACTGCTGGGAGCTACCATCAGCGCCGAGGCACTACAGCCCGTGCTAGCTACAGCCACCTTAGAAGCCCTGGATGCTACCGCCGATGGTCGGGACGACTGGGTGTTGACCGTGCAGCCTCAGGAGCTGGATCTGCTGGCAAACCTGGGAGTAAACGTTGATCGCACCGCTCCCAAAACCCTCATCATCAACCCAGAAGGACGGCTGCTGTATAGCGATCTGCTTCTGCCGCAGCGGCTGCTGGCCGTAACCAATCCGGTGCGATCGCGCCAGGTGGCCCTGCTAGTAGAGCAAAACGATCGATACACCTTACAGCTCTGGTCACCGGAGCAGCGTCAGTTTGAGTAGCTAAACAGCCTGAGTCATTCGACGCTCGTTGATGATCCTTTCTATTAGTTCAAGTGTTCGTAATTGCGGTTTTTGCTGATGCTAGCCGGTGACTGTAGCTGTTGCCACATTGCTTAGGACCTTTAATGTTTAGGGCTAGGGGGGCTTTGCTCTCAGGCAGAGGTTCCACCCCTGCACCCTGTCCTAATTCCAGTGGCCATCGCGATATTTTCTTCAGCAGAATCTACGGCGGCTTGAGGGCAATTGATTAGCCTGACAAATTCTCTCGGTGTAGAACAGGCTTCTGCACCTAAGGCAGCCTGCCGCTGATTTTTTTGTCGGTAAAGGTAGTCCCGATTACGCTAATTACGCCCTAAAAACCGCTCAAGTGGTCAAATTATGACTTTGAGCAGTTCACCAGCTGAGCGAAACTAGGATAAGATGAGAAGTTATTTTCTGATGTTATT
>DATNQE010000061.1:0-4399 GCA_036702895.1 Trichocoleus sp.
GGCCAGCTCCAGGTTGGCCTCCCCCATCGGTGTGCTCTCTGAGATCCGATGGTCGGCTTTTCCGGAGCGCATCCGCCGCAGCCCAAAGGCCAGATTGTCGTACACCGTCAGATGAGGATAGAGAGCGTAGCTCTGAAACACCATGGCGATGTCGCGCAGCTTGGGCGGCAGGTCGTTGACCCGCTGGCCTCCAACCCAAATATTGCCTGCGCTGGTCTGTTCCAGGCCCGCAATCAAACGCAGCAGCGTACTTTTGCCGCAGCCGGAAGGGCCGACCAGCACCATAAACTCGCCGTCTTCAATGTCCAGATTGATGCGCCGCAGCACGGCCGTGCCCTCTTTGGCAGCGGCGGCGCCGTCTAGATCAGAGCGCGACTGGGCGGCAGGAAACGTCTTGTAGACGTTTTCGAGTAAGACGTGGGCCACGGCAGTTAAGAACCTATCCCAAGGAGCAACAAACTAGCTTTAGAGAAGGCGCTAGCCCTGAGCGATTTCTCGCTATTCCTCTTCGCCATTTGCCCCATTATCGGGCAAGGTGGCAATCGTGACGGTGGCAATTGTTTCACCCTTAGCGGGTTTGAGAATGCGATCGCACGGTGTATCCTTGCCCTGCCGAGGAATTTCAGCCACCGCGATCTGGGCTACCCGCTCAGTTGTCGTGAGAACAGTCGCTACCGCCCCCGGCGTCGCCGCCGTCATCGCCGCTAGCGTGTCGGTCTTCTGGCTAAAGTGGAACGCCTGGGTACCCAGCCCGCCCCGGCTGGCAAGGGCAATGGCGCTGGCGGGCAGCCGCTTGGCATAGCCCTGGGCTGACACTAGCAGCACACAGTCATTGTCGGCAGAGAGCGCCACACAGCCTACCAGGGTTTCCTGTTTACGCATTCGCAGGGCCTGCGGTCCCTGGGCAGCGCGGCCCATCACAGACAGGTTCTCATCATTGATTTCAAAGCGCAGCAGACGTCCGCCGGAGGTTGCCAGCACGAGCTGCTGACCAGCAGTGGCGGTGACGGCGTAAGCTAGCTCGTCGCCATCCTTGAGCTTCATCACCGTCAGTCCGCGCCCGGTCAAGTTGGTGTATTCCTGAGTCGACACCCGCTTGATGCGACCCTGGCGAGTAATCACAATCAGGTCTTGCGCCAGGGCTGTTTCATCAAGCAGCAGCTGCCGGACCACGGCCCCCGCTTCCGACGGCACCGAGTCGGGCAGCAGCCGCACCAATGGAATGCCCTTAACCTGACGCTGCACCAGGGGAATGTCGCTCACTTTGACAGTAAAGGCTCGGCCGTCGCGCACCAGGGCCAGCAGCTCCTGGCTGGTCGAGGCAGGCTCCACCTGCATCGTCACCTCTTCCACCTCCTGCAGGGTACTGATGTCTTCGCTGCCCTGCTTGAGCTGGCGGCGCTGGTAGGCGCGCGGCGAAAAGCGGCGCACATAGCCTTTGTGGGTGAACTCAAGAACCGCTTCTTCTTCGGCAGCTTCGGCGGTTGCAAGCTGCTGCGTCTCTTCGGCAATGGCCTCCGCCGACTGAATGCGGGTGCGGCGAGGGTCGGTGAACTTCTTGCGGAGAGAGCGCAACTCTTTCTTGAGAGCTTTGAGCAGCTCTTTGCGATCGCCCAGCAACAGCTGCAGCTCCCGACGGCGGGTGCTGAGCTGGTCAAACTCCTCATCCAGGTTTTGCCGCTCTAGCCCGGTCAGGCGGCGCAGCGGCATCGACAAAATAGCGTCTGACTGTCGCTCTGAAAGCTCAAACTGCTGCTGAAACTCCTGCTTGGCGCTGGTGCCGTCAGACGCATTGCGCAGAATATCAATGGTGGCATCCAGGTTTGCCAGAGCCGTCAGCAGCCCTTCGACAATGTGGAGGCGGCTTTCGGTTTTCTCCAGCTCGTGCTGGTACTGCCGGGTGAGAGTTTCTTCGCGGAAGTTGAGAAAAGCCAGCAGCATTTCCCGCAGCGACAGCTGGCGCGGCTGGCCGCCATCGAGGGCCAGCATGATCGCCCCGAAGTTGGTTTGCAGCGGCGTCATCCGGTAGAGGTCGTGGAGCACGCGGTGGGCTTGAGTCTCCCGCTTCAGCTCAATGACCACCCGCATGCCTTCGCGATCGCTCTCGTCGCGAATGTCGGCAATGCCCTCAATCCGGCCATTGTTCACCAGGTCGGCAATCTTCTCAATCCAGCCTGCCTTGTTTACCTGGAAGGGCAGCTCGGTGACGATGATAGCGTTGCGCCGCTGCTTGCCCCGACCAGGGCGAACTTCCTCAAATTGGGCAACCCCGCGCAGGGGGATGCTGCCGCGCCCGGTGCGATACGCCTCGTAAATGCCCTCAGTGCCGATAATTTCTCCCCCCGTGGGAAAGTCGGGGCCTGGGATGATCTCAAAGAGCTGCTCATCGGTAATGCTGGGCCGATCAATCAGCGCGATCAGACCATCAACCACCTCCCCCAAGTTGTGCGGCGGAATGTTGGTGGCCATGCCCACGGCAATGCCGGAGCTGCCGTTGAGCAGCAGGTTGGGCAGCTGGGCCGGAAGCACCGTCGGCTCCTGCTGGGAGCTGTCGAAGTTGTCGCTAAAGTCCACCAGGGCTTCGCTAATGCCCCCCAGCAGAGCGTCGTTACCGACCGCCGCTAGGCGAGTTTCGGTGTATCGCATGGCCGCTGGCGGGTCGTTGTCTACCGAGCCAAAGTTGCCGTGGCCGTCGAGCAGCGGGTAGCGGCTAGAGAAGGTCTGCACCATCCGCACCAGGGCGTCATAGACCGCCTGGTCGCCGTGGGGGTGGTACTTACCGAGCACATCCCCAACGACGCGAGCGCATTTGCGGTAAGGCCGATCCGGTGTCAAACCCAGCTCGTGCATGGCGTAGAGAATGCGTCGGTGCACGGGTTTGAGGCCGTCGCGCACGTCGGGCAGGGCGCGACCTACGATCACGCTCATGGCATATTCCAGGTATGACCGCTGCACCTCAGTGTGGAGTGAAGTGGTGACGACCTGCCCTGATGAGAGGATGTCGAGTTGATCGGCCATGAGCTGTGTCAGTCCTGAATGAAGTTCGTTTGGGGTTGCTCTATGTCAGCAATAACAATGCTGTAAGTTATATCCAAGGGCGAGAATGTGGCAAGCGTTTGAGCACCTACAAAGAAAAAAGAGTTGTGCTGATTATCAGATGCATCGACCCGTTAAATAACGTTCTCTCAACACAATTCCCTCTGCAAGCGGTAAACAACCCATTATGAAAACCGTTCTGATTGTTGAAGACGACCTCATCAATGCGCGGGTCTTTTCGAAGATTTTGACCAAGCGGGGAGGTTTGGCGGTGAAGCACACCGAGAATGTGGATGAGGTCATGCAGATCGCCCAAAATCGCGAAGTCGACATCATTTTGATGGATGTTTCCCTAGCGCACAGCGTGTACCAGGGTAAGCCGGTAGACGGTATTAAAATCACCCAGATGCTCAAGGCAAATCCGGACACCGCCAGCCTGCCCGTCATTTTGGTGACGGCCCACGCCATGGACGGGGACCGGGAAAACTTCCTCAAACTGAGCGGGGCCGACGGGTACATTTCTAAACCAGTGGTTGATCACCAGCAGTTTGTAGACCAGATCAAGGCCATGATTGAGGGCGAATAGGCTGGCGCAAGAACTGCTAAGTACACTTGTACTTTATGCTAGCGCTTACCGCAACTCCAGCGGCGTCCTCTTAATGAGCGGTAGGAATTGCTAAAGATAGGAGCACCAGTCGCTCCAGCCGCCGACATAGAGCTTACCCACGGGCTTCCCGGCGACAGCCTGAGAAAGCAAATTGACACAGGCCGTAACTCCGGAGCCGCAGTAAACAATGACCTCCTTGGCCTCGTCTAGCGCTGACCAGTGTTGGGCAAGGTCGATTTGCGATCGCATCCTTCCCCCCTCGTCGCTCACCGCCTGCCAAAAATAGTTCTCAGCGCCCGGAATGCTGCCTGCCACGGGGTCAATTGGCTCCTGCTCCCCTCGGTAGCGGGCAGGTTCGCGCGAGTCGATCAGCAGCACCCCCGGCTCATCCTGTCTGCGCCGCACCTGCTCGATATCGACTAGCCAGTCCGGGTGGGGTCTCGGGACGAACCTGCCCACAGCCGGCTGGGGCACTTCCTGGCTCAGCGCGTAGCCCGCAGCTTGCCAGCCCTGCCAGCCGCCGTCAAGAACGGCTACAGCCTCATGGCCCAGATACTTCAGCAGCCACCACAGCCGCGACGCAAAGGCAAAGCGCGAGTCGTCGTAGGCAACCACCAGGGTTGGCCCTTGGGGCGACTCTGAAGAAACCCCCATCGCCTCTAGCTTTGCTACAAACTGCTCCCAGTTCGGCAGCGGGTGTCTCCCGCCATGCTCCTGCACCGGGCTCGACATATCCTGGTTCAAATCCAGGTAGTG
>DATNQE010000068.1:0-14661 GCA_036702895.1 Trichocoleus sp.
AGTAGATTCCGTTGTAGACGACCCCTTCAGCGCCCCTTTCGTTGCTGATCCTGTCAGTTCCAGCAGGTCTACCGACCTGGACTTGGAAGGGGCGGACCCCTTTGACAGCAATCCTTTTGCAGACGATGCGTCGGCAGCAGACGATCCTTTTGGGCTCAATACTTCTGATGCCCAGACAGAGTTTGCTGAACCTCTAGTAGAGAACAATTTCTTTAGAGCGCCTCAAGGAGAGCTAGAAGCAGATATCGGAGAGGGTGCTTGGAGTGAGCCAGCGCTCTTTGAAGCAGAAAGTGAGGACAATCCCTTTGCCGATGCTCCTAACAGCCCTTTTGATGACTTTGATGATCTGGCTCTAGACAATCTAGACACTGATTTAGCCCTAGAGAATGAACCCGATAACCTGTCCCTCTATGGAGACGTTTCTTCAGCTACGGCTAGTCAGGAGGAAGACGCTTTTCTTATGGAGGAAGGCCCAAGCTTTGCTGCCGACGCTTCCACCTTTGACGTAGACTCCCTTTATTCAGACGTCAGTGACGAGGCCAACGACCAGACGCTCTTCATGGGAGATTCTCCCCCCTCTGCTCCAGGGGATTTTGGTCCAGAAGCCTCTCATGGGGACCTGGCAGATGAGATGACCGTTTTCTCCCCTGACCCAGACATGACGGCAGCCACCTTCGACACGGCTGATGGCGGCAGTGAGAACGCCTATTTCAGTAACGGCATTAGCAGCGAGTCAGCTCCCATAGACTCTCAGACCAGCAGCAACGTTGATTTTCTAGACGAGTTTAACGAATTCGACGATTTGGGCAGCCTTCCGGATTTTGAGCTGTCGGACAGCTCTGCTGGGTTTACCAGCCCTTCAGTAGGCACTTCTGGCTGGGGTGCAACTGATGATGGAGGCAACGGCATTAGCGGCTCAGCGTTCAATCTAAGTGAGCTGGGAGACCAATCCGCCCTGGTTGAAGATGAAATTTTTGGCATGGCAGGAGCTGGGGAGTCTCTGCCAGTCTTTGCTCAAGGAGACGATGACAACGTCGAGGAAGTCGCAGTTGATCAAGGTTGGCTGGCCTTCCTGGAGAACGCTCCCCTATCCACCAAGGAGTGGATGGTTGCTGCTGCCGCAGGTGTCGTGTCGGCGCTGGCGGTTGGCGTAGTCAACTTTGTCGCTTCAACGACTCAGCCTGTCGATAGAATGCCGCGCGGACTTCATGCCTCGATGGCTGTAGCCGCTGGGATTAGCGGTTTTGGAGCAGCGCTTGGCGGAGGATACTTGGCCCACCGGCGGATCAAACAGTCAGTATCAGATTTGCAGAGCCAGTTTGATTCAGTTATTCACGGCAACTTGTCTGCCAGAGCCTCAGTTTATGCCGAGGATGAGTTTGGTCAGCTGGCTTCGGGCTTCAACAAAATGGCTAGAGTAATTCTTACTACTACCAGCGAAGCCCAGCGCAAAGCTCAGGAGCAGGAGCAGGCCAAGGAGGATTTGCAGCGGCAGGTTATTCGGCTACTTGACGACGTAGAAGGCGCTGCACGAGGCGATTTAACCGTTCAGGCTGAGGTAACGGCAGACGTCCTTGGAGCCGTTGCCGACTCCTTCAACCTAACGATTCAGAACCTGCGGGAGATTGTACAGCAGGTGAGTGTTGCAGCACGGCAGGTCAGTAAGGGATCCGCTGACAATGAAATGTTTGCACGGAGTCTGTCCGCTGATGCACTGCGACAGGCTGAAGAGCTGGCTGTGACTCTGAACTCAGTGCAGGTCATGACCGACTCCATCCAGCGGGTGGCTGAGAGCGCTCGAGAAGCAGAGGAAGTTGCTCGCTCAGCGTCCTCTACCGCTCTGCGGGGCGGCGAGTCGGTAGAGCGCACCGTGGCCGGTATTCTGGAAATCCGAGAAACGGTTGCCGAGACGACTCGTAAGGTGAAGCGTCTGGCTGAATCCTCCCAGGAAATCTCCAAAATTGTGGCATTGATTTCTCAAATTGCCTCTCGTACCAACCTGCTAGCCCTTAACGCTAGCATTGAGGCAGCGCGGGCTGGAGAAGCAGGTCGAGGATTTGCGATCGTAGCTGACGAAGTACGTCAGCTCGCTGACCGAGCCGCCAAGGCGTCGAAGGAAATTGAGCAGATTGTGCTTCAAATTCAAAGTGAGACCAGCGGCGTGATGACGGCCATGGAGGAGGGCACCCAGCAGGTAATTGAGGGCACCCGTCTAGCCGAGCAGGCTAAGCGATCGCTCGAGGACATTATCCAGGTGTCTAACCGCATCGACGTGCTGGTGCGCTCCATTACCGCAGATACTGTCGAGCAAACGGAAACGTCAAGGGCTGTGGCTCAGGTTATGCAATCAGTTGAATTAACGGCGCAAGAAACCTCCCAGGAAGCCCAGAGGGTGTCTGGCTCACTGCAAAATTTGGTGGGCGTTGCCCGTGACCTATTGACTTCTGTTGAGCGATTTAAGGTTGAGCAGAAGCACGATTAGAGCTTCAAGCTCTGACTCCATGCCATTTGGCGACTGACAACGTTGGAGGAAGCCACTCAAAGGGATACACCGCTATGCTGCCTGAAGATCAGAAAAGAATTTTAGGGTATTTCATTGAGGAGGCGAAGGACCACCTCAATACGATTGAGCAAGGCTTGCTCAACCTACAGGCCACCATTGAAGACTCCGAAATGATCAACGAGGTCTTTCGGGCAGCCCACTCGGTCAAAGGCGGCGCGGCCATGCTGGGCTTAGAAAGCATTCAGCACACCTCTCACCGGCTTGAGGACTATTTTAAAGTTCTCAAGGAAGCACCTGTGCAGGCGGATCGCACCCTCGAGTCGATGCTGCTGCAAGTATTTGATGGGCTACAGGAGCAGCTCGAGCAGCTCCAGGGTCCCTTCGGTTTAACTGAGGACAAGGCCCGGGAGATCATGACCGCTATTGAGCCGGTCTTTGACCAGGTGCATCAGCATCTAGAGTCCTTGGTACAGAAAGCGGGGGTTGCTCCCAGCAGACAACCCGCAGCAAGGCCTAGGGTCAGCATGCCCGTCGCTGCGGCAGAGCCAACGGCAGCCCCTCATGCCGAAGCCAGTGCCCTTCAGTTGGTCTTTAAGAGTGATGTGCCCGCCCATCTCAGAACGATGCTGGGGCTATTCAAGCAGCCGGATACGGCTGCTACTCGGCAAGAGATTCAGGGCATTTGCCAGCAGCTATTAAGAATTGGTGAACAGTTTGAGCTTCCTGCATGGTGTGCTTTAGTAGATGCTGCCCAGCGGGTTGTTGGCAACGACCAGCAGACTTTTCGCACGTTGGCACCGCTCCTAATCAAGGAGATCAAGGCTGGACAAGATTTGGTTTTAGCGAACCAAGCCAATCGAGTTACAGTATCGCTAGCCATGCAGGATCTGCTGCCGCTAGAAGTAACCGATCCAGTCCTGGCAGAAGAATCTTTAGACGCCCTGCTAGAAGAAGCCCTTAGCGACACTTCTGAAGAAGCAGATCTGATCGATTTGTTTGCTACGGCCGAAGCCGAGCAGCCCTTCGGGGAGATAGCGCTGACTAGTTCTGATGCTTGGTTTGATGAGGTAAATCAGCCTGGTATAGCCACCGACGCAGACATCAATCTTGCCGCTGTTTTTGATGGCCTAGACAGCAACGGTAATCAGAGCCTTAATGTAGTGGAAGATGCAGCTGGGCCAGTTATCGGAACAGGGCCTGAAGTCGGAGCAGCCGAGCTCAACAGCCTAGCAGATTTATTTGAAGGAGAAGTTTCTGAGCTGGACGGCGTTTGGGAAGAAGAGGAAATCGCCGAGGTCTCTCTAGATGAGGCTGAAGAGGCAATATCAGAACTCAATATCGAAAGAGAGTTTGACGATTTATTGCTGGACGAAACAGATTCTTTGACTGCGGCTTCTGTAAACGCTATAGAAAGCGGTAGCGACGATGAATTTGCTAGCCTCTTCGGCAATACACTTCTGGAAGAGTCGGATGAGCCTCTAAGCTTTGATGAGACCGAACCTGAAGCAGGCTCAGCAGATATGCTGTCCTCTATAGGTTTATCGAATTCTTCTGAAGAAGCTGAGCCAACGGCTTTAACAGCCAATGCGGCTGCTAAAGATACGTCAGATTTTTCTGTTGAAGACAATGTTCTTGGGGATCTGTGGGACAGCTCTGCATCTGAAGAAGATTCTTTCGAGAGCAGCTTCGATGTTATTTCTGCTTCGGAAAGCTCAGGGGCTCTCGATGATTTCTTTGCAACCCCTGAGGCTCCGCTGTCGGCTGAGCAGCCTGAGCCAGGTGATGAGCTCGATGACTTCTTCGCAGAATCTAGTCAGTCAGAGAGCAGTATTCGTAACGAGACTGCGGCTGCAGAGTTTTTAGTAGAGAGCCCAGACGGGAGTAGCTCATCTGCTGATGATCTAGATGTGGCTGCGGATCTCTGGGGTGAAGAAACTTCTGCCTCGGATCTCTATGTTGACCCATTCCCTGTCTCTTTAACCGATGCAGCTGGGTTAGAGGAGATATTACTGGAACAGGTCTTAACAGAAGAAACATCAACTGACGATATCGATTCCTTGGACTTAGACGTATTGACTACGTCGCCCTCCGCAGAAGCAGGGGAGTTTGATACTGGCTTTGATCTTGACGAACTAGATTTAGCGTTCCCCGAGAGCAGCTCTGAGGATACGGACTCCCTGAGCGGACTGGGTTGGGATAGCAGTGTTTCCTCTGAAGTCACTTATGAAGCCCCAGATGAAGCCCTCTCCGATACCTTGGGGCTGCTCGACTTTGCAGAGGCTAGTGAGGCTGATTTTGCGGCAGCAACTCCTGAGTTCGACTTCTCCGGACTTGACTTGGATGACTTGGGTGCAGCCGATACCTCCCCCGAGTTAGGCGAGGCGCAAAATTTTGGTGAGCCAATTAACTCTGCTGCAGAAGCAGAAGAGTTTGATTTAGGCGACTTAGATTTAGCCTTTGCAGATGAACTTTCTGCGGAAGAGGCTGGGAGTGGCAGCAGTGATCAAATTTCTGATTTTGACCTGATTTTTGCACCAGACGCTTCTGCTGGAGAAACCGCTGAAGAAACAGATAGCTTTGATTTGGGTCTCTCAAAAGAGGCTGGGATCGACAGCGGGAATGAAACTTCTGATTTTGGTCTGATTTTTGCGTCAGACGCTTCTGCCGAAGAACCCACCGAAGAAACAGATAACTTTGATTTGGATCTCTTAGAAGAGGCTGGGAGCGGCAGTAGTGATGAAGCTTCTGATTTTGACCTGATTTTTGCGTCAGGCGCTTCTGCTGGAGAAACTGCCGAAGAAACAGATGGCTTTGATTTGGATTTCTCAGAAGAGGCTGGGCTCGACAGTAGTGATGAAGCTTCTGATTTTGGTCTAATTTTTGCGCTAGACGCTTCTGCCGAAGAAACCGCCGAAGAAACAGATAGCTTTGATTTGGATCTGTCATTGGCGTCGGGCGAAGGCACCGAACTTTTAGGCGATGGTTTCAATGAAGAAGCCATTGATCTTGATTTTGCAGCGGTAGATGAACCTCAAGCCAGCCTCTCTAACGCGGATTTTGAGGACTTTGAGTTTGAGCTAACAGGCTCTGAGGTAAGCGTCGAATCCGACACAGAAGAGGCAGCAGATTTAGCGGTAGAGCCTGATTTTGGACTGGATTTAGCTGCTTTAGACGCAGGCTTCCTCCCAGTAGATGCTATTGAGTCGGCAGAGAGCACAGCCCTAGAAACCCCTGATTTTGCCCTTGCCTTTGACGACGATCTTGATTTGGGGCTGGATGAAGCAACAGCAGCAGGTTGGTCGGACCTAGAGGGTCAGAGTGACCTTGAGTTGACCTCTGATTTGACGATAAATTCGATGTCGGATCCAAGCCCGGATATCGACGAGGATTTTGGCTTAATCAGCTCCCTGGATGAAAATTCGTCAGAAACGGATACTTTCAGCGCTCTGGATAGCTCCGTTAGTGATGTCGGTCTACTTGGTACTAACCTAATAGATAGCGACAGTCGTTCTTCCACAACCCCGCCTGGTGCTTCAGAGACAGCAGACCAAAGCTTCTGGTCAGACGACCTTAGTGATGACCTCTGGACGGCTTCGGAGGAACAGAGCCTTGCCAGTTCTGCCGCTGCTGATGTGGATTTCGATTCGGTTGATGCTTTCTTTGACATCTCACAGGTGGACACGTCAGAAAGCGCAGCGGCTAGCACCACGGGCGCTGCTGATTCGCTTTCTGATTCCTCTAGTGAGCTTGAGGAACCGTTTGCAACCTCAGAGATGGCAGAGAGCCTTTTAGATGATGAGTTGTACTCCGATAGCTGGGGTATCCCTGAAGCAGAAGACGTCCCGGCAGAAAACGTTTCAGCAGAAGACGTTCCAAACGAAGAAGCATTTGATTTTGCAGGTGTCTCCCCGGAAGCAGATTGGACAGCTGCTTTAGACAGTGAGTTGGCTAACGATCTAAATCTCCTAGGAGAGAGCTCGACTGAGGGCGAACCTACTGCCTCGGATTCGGAGGTATTCCCTCCTGAGTCTTTAGTGGACTTTGCCGATCTAGAGGCCAGTTTGGATACTGCCGATTTTGCAGATGACGAGCCTGTTACCGAAGTATCAGACAATCTGGACGGCGACCTCGGCTTCGATGAACTGGACTCTCTTCTCAATGACGATGAATTAGCAGTTGAGCCCGCTAACTTTCAAGAGGCAGGTTCTTTTGAAAACGCTGCTGAGACAGGCGGGAGTGATGATTTCGCGGACCTCGATGCTTTGCTTGAGGAGGAAATTGGCACTAGCACTGCCCCTGGCTTTGCTGCCATAGAAAACGCCGGGAGCACTCTGGAGCCTTCTTTAGACATAGAAGACGAATTTGGAGACCTGGAAAAACTGCTGGAAGAGGCAGATCAGCTAGGCGGCTCGGCTCCAGCATTAGGCATACGGCGAGCCCAAGCGGCGTCTGCTCGACGCAATCCTCGACGCGCAGGAGTTTTAGCTGATCAGACCATGCGCGTCTCGGTGAAGCACCTGGATAACCTCAGCAATTTGGTAGGGGAACTGGTAGTTAACCGAAACTCTTTGGAGCAAGACCAAGAGCGGCTGCGGCAGTTTCTAGACAACCTGCTGTTCCAGGTGCAGCAGCTTAACGATGTGGGGCAGCGGATGCGCGATCTCTACGAGCGATCGCTCCTCGAAAGTTCGCTGATCTCTAGTCGCCAAGCATTTCAAACTGCGGGCGTTAGCGATGCGGGCAGCAGCCACGCTACGGGGGTTACCTTTGACGCTCTAGAGATGGACCGTTTCACCGGTTTCCATACGCTCTCTCAGGAGATGATTGAGCTGATTGTGCGGGTGCGGGAGTCGTCTTCAGACATTGCCTTCACCATCGAATCAACTGACCAAATTACTCGTCAGTTCCGGCAGGTCACAACCCAACTGCAGGAAGGCCTCAATAAGGCGCGCATGGTGCCGTTTGCTCAAACAGCAGACCGCCTACCCAGGGCCGTGCGAGATATCTCCTTGAAGTGTGGCAAAGAAGCCAAGCTAGTCGTCGAGGGCCGCGACACCCTGATCGACAAGATGATTTTGGAGCGGCTCTACGACCCCATGACCCACCTGGTCAACAACGCCATTACTCATGGGGTAGAAACGCCCGAAGAGCGTATGGCTGCAGGTAAGTCCAGAGAAGGCACTATCACGGTGCGAGCGTTCTACCAGGGCAACCAAACCGTTATCTACATTGCTGACGATGGAGCCGGTATTAGCCCCGATATCGTCAAGGAAAAGGCGGTCAAGCGGGGGCTGATTACGCCAGCCGAAGCCCGCACTATGACAAAACTCGACGTTTACGAGCTGCTCTTTTTGCCCGGCTTTAGCACCCGCGACCAGGCAGACGACTTCGCTGGTCGTGGGGTCGGTATGGATGTGGTCAGAACCGCTTTATCAGAGATTCGAGGCTCGGTGACCATTGACTCTGAAATGGGTAAAGGTACCAGCTTCACTATCCGCTTGCCGCTGACGCTGAGTATCTCCAAAGCGCTGAGCTGTGTGAACAACCAGGCTCGTATTGCCTTCCCCATGGACGGGGTCGAGGATATGTTCGACGCGCCACGGGAGCGAGTGCAGGTCAATGACCAAGGCCAGTCCTGCATTCTCTGGCGCGATACTCTATTGCCGTTCCGCCCTCTGGCTGAGCTGCTGCAGTTTAACCGCACCCTAGGCCGGGGCCGCGTCTATGGAGGCAATCAGGATGATGACATCGTCTCCATCGTGGTGCTGCGCAGCGCCAACACCTTCATTGCCCTAGAGGTTGATCAGGTCATTGGGGAGCAGGAAATTGTTATCAAACAGCTAGAAGGCCCCGTGCCTAAACCTACGGGAATCGCAGGTGCGACAGTCTTGGGGGATGGTCGGGTCATGCCCATCGCTGACGTTCTAGAGCTGATTGATCTGTCCATGGGTCGGGTACGGCGTGACCCAGCTGCATCGCTCTGGTCGCAAACAGAGGAAGGTTTGCCGCCAGTCGCTGAGGCTCCTGCTCAAGCTGATCCGACTGTGCTCATCGTAGATGACTCGATTACGGTACGCGAGCTGTTGTCCATGAGCTTCAACAAGGTAGGCTACCGAGTTGAGCAAGCTCGTGATGGGCAGGAGGCTTGGGAGAAATTGCGATCGGGCCTGCCCTGCGACTTGGTCTTCTGCGACATCGAAATGCCTCGCATGGACGGTCTGGAGCTGCTCTCTCGGATGCAGAAGGACAGTGCTCTCAGCCAAGTTCCAATCGCTATGCTGACCTCGCGGGGTGCTGATCGCCACCGTCAAATGGCCGTTGATCTAGGGGCGAAAGGGTACTTCACCAAGCCCTATTTGGAGGAAGTGCTGCTGGATGCAGCCCAGCGCATGCTCAATGGGGAAAACATGGTAGGCCATCGAGGCACCTAGTCTGGATAGGCGCTTAGCTAGCAGAACCTCAGGGGCAATTGCTCCTGAGGTCTTGTGCTCTTATGGCCCGGATTTCTTAAACACGGTAGGATCACGGGTATCTGTGAGGGGATCGATCTATGGTGGCTGTGCTTCAGACACGGGATTGGAAGCCCGTTATTCGAGATTTTGTTCAGGCGTTAAGCCCAGATCAGGTGGTGCGTCGGAAAGAGGAACTGCTGGTGTATGAGTGTGATGGCTTGACTAGCTATCGTCAGCGGCCAGCAGTGGTCGTGCTGCCGCGTACACCCGCCGAAGTAGCTGCGGCTGTGAAAATTTGTCACCGCTATGGGGTTGCTTTTGTGCCTCGAGGCGCCGGAACAGGGCTCTCGGGTGGGGCGCTGCCGCTAGAAGATACGGTGCTGATCGTGACGGCTACCCTGCGCCAAATTCTGTCGGTTGATTTGGAGAATCAGCGGGTGGTCGTGCAGCCGGGAGTAGTCAATAACTGGGTGACTCAGGCGGTGAGCGGTGCCGGGTTCTACTATGCGCCTGATCCCTCCAGTCAGTCGGTGTGCTCAGTGGGTGGCAATATCGCCGAAAACTCGGGCGGGGTACACTGCCTGAAGTATGGTGTAACCACTAATCATGTGCTGGGTCTAAAGCTGGTGTTGCCCGATGGGGAAGCCGTAGAGGTTGGCGGCCAGGTTCCTGAAATGCCAGGCTATGACCTGACCGGCTTATTTGTGGGTTCAGAAGGCACTCTGGGCATCGCGACGGAGATTACGCTGCGGATTTTGAGAGCGCCGGAATCTATTCAGGTCCTGCTAGCAGATTTCACAAGCGTTGAGGCAGCCGGCGCGACGGTTTCTGACATTATTCAGGCAGGTATCATTCCAGCTGGTCTGGAGATGATGGATAACTTCAGCATCAACGCTGTGGAGGACGTAGTCGCGACAGAATGCTACCCCCGCGACGCTACAGCGATTTTGCTGATTGAGATTGATGGGTTGGCAGAAGAGGCGGCGGCTAATTGCGATCGCATTGCCGCCCTCTGCCTCAAAAACGGAGCCCGCAGCATCACCTCGGCTACCGATGCTGAAGAGCGGCTGCGCCTCTGGAAGGGCCGTAAAGCAGCTTTCGCAGCTATGGGCAAGCTCAGCCCTGACTACTACGTACAGGACGGCGTCATTCCCCGCACCCAGCTGCCCTACGTGCTTCAAGAGATTGAGGCCCTTGGTGGGAAACATGGCTACCGGGTTGCCAATGTCTTCCACGCAGGGGATGGTAACCTGCACCCCTTGATCCTCTACGACAACAGCGTACCAGGGCAGCTGGAGGCAGTTGAGGCCTTGGGCGGCGACATTCTCAAGCTCTGTGTCAAGGTAGGCGGCAGCATTTCGGGGGAGCACGGTATTGGTGCGGACAAGCGCTGCTACATGCCGGAGATGTTTTCTGAGGTGGATTTAGAGACCATGCAGTGGGTGCGCCAGGCGTTTAACCCACTAGGGTTGGCTAACCCAACAAAGCTGCTCCCCACCCCGCGCACCTGTGGGGAAGCGGCTCGGGCTGGCTTAGGTCCTCACGCTGCTAAGTCCCACGCGGATTATCCCCCTGAGGTGGAGCGGTTCTAAGCACCGCACAGCCAGCCTGTGCTATATACCCTTTACCCGCTCATCGTTTATCCGTCTAACCATGGCCGTGTCTTCAGGTGATCTATCCCCCTACCGCCGCTGGCTGCCAGCGCTGCAGCGACACAGCGTGCCCTACCTATTTTTGCTGCCTGCTCTGGTCGCTCTGGGGCTAACGGTCTTTTGGCCAGCCCTGCGGGCGTTTTACTTGAGTTTTACTAGCTACGGATTTGACGTAACGCAGGCTCCTGAGTGGGTGGGCTGGGAAAATCTGCAGCGGCTGGGGCGCGATCTCACCTTCTGGCAGACGATTCGCAACACCTTGGTCTACCTTGTGGGCGTCGTTCCTATCTTGGCCGTGGTGCCGCTGTTGCTAGCTATTCTGGTCAACCGGGCTCTAAGAGGCATTCATTGGTTTCGGGTGGCCTACTACACGCCGGTAGTGGTGTCCATGGTTGTAGCGGGCATCGCCTGGCGCTGGCTGTACGCTGAGAATGGTCTATTTAATCAGGTGCTCCAGGGTGTGGGGCTAACCCAGAGCGGCGTTCCCTGGCTGACCAGCCCTGCTCTGGCCCTGATCAGCGTCATGGTGGTCACTATTTGGAAGGGGCTGGGCTACTACATGGTGATTTACCTGGCGGGGCTACAGGCTATTCCAGACGATCTCTACGAAGCAGCTGCCATTGACGGTTCAGATGGCTGGCGACGACACTGGGATGTGACGCTGCCCCTTATGCGGCCCTATATTCTCCTGGTGAGTGTTATTTCGGCGATTTCCGCAACCAAAGTGTTTGAAGAAGTCTTCATCATGACCCAGGGAGGCCCCCGCAACAGCTCCAAAACGGTGGTCTACTACATCTACGAGCAGGCTTTTCAGGACCTGGAAATCAACTACGCCTGCACCATCGGTTTGGCGCTTTTCCTAGTCATTCTGGCGCTGTCAGCTGTGCGGTTGGCACTGAGCGATCGCTCCGGCGCTCCTCCCTACGCCTAATGCCTGAGTCTGGGAGCATACAATAACCCCGTTCCTTGGTGGAACGGGGTTATTGTGATGGCTAGCTAAAAACTAGGTTCAGACTCAGCGCCAGCCTCTCTCGGCGGAGCGGCTTCAAGCAGGTACAGTTACCTGGACACCCCGAACTTCCACGTTCGTCGTACCCTCTACCTGCATAGCAACCTGAATCAGCTGCTCCAACAGGGACTGACTCTGAATCTGTCCATGAAGAATGACAACAGAGCCGCGCTGCTTAACCGACAGATTTGCGATCGCATCTGCCCCAACTGCCTCACAACAGTTGAGCCAGACTCGCTTGGCTAAGCCGTAGTGGTCATACTCACCCCGAACACCAACCCGTTCGGGGGGGATGGCCTGCATCATAATGCTCATCTCATAGGGTCTGAACGGGGCAGCGTAGCACATACCATTCACGACTGCACCTGTCATAACTAAGGAACTCATGAACGCACCCATAGGCGATTACCTCAATGGGAAACCTCACAACACCAACTGCTAAACTCACTGGACTACCTGTTTTGCCGGTCCAGGAGTCAGAATCAACGCACCCCAACGAAGATTCCAAAGCTTGAACGCTGAGCTTCAGTGCCTAGGTGTTAGCACTTAAACTCTACTGACCTGAAAATTAACGAAAGCGTAATATACCTGATCTTGCGCTGTGCTAATTTTATACATTTTTAACACGTTAGGTCAGATTTACGTATTAATACGTATCTAAAAAAACCAAATCCGAAGATTTTTGTAGGAGAAGACGGGAACCCAACGAATTGAGTTCCCTGTGCCTAGTCGAACCTGCGGAAATTACAGGGAGAGGCTTTCCAAAGACAAAAACAAAACGTCTTGCTTCTGGAAGCGGATGCTTTCCTATAGCCCCTGCCCTTACTAAATGCTTTACCCGCGGACGCTATTGGGGGTTTTGCACCAGCAGCGCCACGGCATAGGCCGCGATCCCCTCTTCTCGTCCAGTAGGGCCTAACTGCTCATTAGTTGTCGCTTTGACCCCTACCCGGTCAGGTTCAATGTTTAGCACCTCGGCCAGCCGCGATCGCATAGCCTGAATGTGCGGCTTAAGCTTAGGACGCTCTGCCACTACAACGGTGTCTAAGTTGCCAACCTGCCAGCCCCGCTCCTGCAGCAGTCCGCTGACCTGGGCCAGCAGCTTGAGGCTATCTGCTCCGGCCCATTGAGGGTCTCCTGGCGGGAAATAGAGGCCAATGTCGCCCAGGCTAAGTGCTCCCAACATAGCGTCCATAATGGCGTGAGTTAGCACATCCGCATCGCTATGGCCCAGCAGACCTAGCTCGTGAGGAATAGTCACTCCTCCCAGAATTAAGGGGCGCTGGGGCACCAGACGATGCATGTCATAACCGTTACCAATGCGGATATTCATAGCAACCTAACAAGTGAGTGACAGTACTGAGGCAATTGTTGGAACAAGTCGTTAGATGCAGCCGTAGGACCAACGGCATCACGATCTAACCCAAAGAATTCCGGTTTCTTGAATCCGATCACAAGTCAGGCTCATGCAAAAAATTCAGGCTCATAAACCAGACGCCTCTAAAATTGCTTGAGCCTAATCAATCGTCTGAGGAACCGATCCCAGCGTCAATCGAATCAGCCTGCTGAGCCTGCCACTGGGCGTATAGATCAGGGCGTCGCTCCTGGGTGCGCAAAATCTGCTGCTGCCGTCGCCACCGCTCGATCTCCCGGTGATTCCCGGAGAGCAGCACTTCAGGCACGCTCCACTCACGAAAAGTCGCTGGCCGGGTGTACTGAGGATAGTCGAGCAGCCCCGCTTCAAAACTTTCGTACTTGAGCGAAGCCTCCTTACCTACCGTTCCTGGCAGCAGCCGCGTTACACCGTTAATCAGGGTTAAAGCCGGGATCTCACCGCAGGTCAGCACAAAATCCCCTAGCGAAACTTCCCGCGTCACCAGATGCAGCACTCGCTCGTCTACTCCTTCGTAATGACCGCAGATCAGCACCAGTTGGTCAAACTGGGTCAGCTCCTGGAACAAGCGCTGGGTCATGGTCTGGCCCTGGGGCGTCATCAAAATAACCTCGCGCCGGGGCAGCTGCGGCAGCGACTCTACCGCTGCAAAAATCGGCTCTGGCTTCATCAGCATCCCCACGCCGCCCCCGTAAGGCTCATCGTCTACTTTGTGGTGTTTGTCTGTCGTAAAATCCCGGGGATTGGTCAGATGCACCGTAGCGATCTGGCGAGCTAAGGCTTTTTGCAGCAGTCCCGACGCCAGTGGGGAGGCAAAAAAGTCAGGGAATAGGGTGACTACGTCGAAGCGTAGGGAGGGTCGGGCTTGGTCGGTACCGGTCATCAGCGGGCTTCTTCTATGTATTTAGCAGGGCTGTTGAGAAACAACGTTTTATAGCAGAGTCTTCAGCAGTTTCTGGCAGGCACAAGACAGGAGGTGGCGTGTTCTGAAATAATTAAGCCTTGGTTAATCTTGGGTTTATTGATCGACCAAGGATAATAACAGCCAGTTAGATAGAGATGCAGCCTCTAGCTCGGTCACGCCTGCTGGCGTCACTCAGGCTGGGCTCTCCAAAAGGCTGAGCGTCTCTTTGCCGGACCTATTTTGAGTCCTGCCATATCGCGTCCTGTCAGGCCTTGGCGGGTATGCCTACGGTTGTCATCGCAATAGTGCTTCTAGAACGGCGTTTTGGGCCGTCTTAGAGGTGTTTCCGGGTGACTACCATCTTCCCCCATACTGGTAGCAGCAAGGGAACAGGTATAGACAAGTCATGGCATTAACTGGGAACGTGATTTACTGTGGGTCACAAGGACTTACCATGCAGCAATTAGAATCCCTCTCCCCAGAACAGCAGATGCCTTTGGTAAAGAAGAACGCCATCTTGGTGATTGGTGGCGCGGAAGACAAGGTACACGGGCGGGAAATTCTCCACACGTTTTTCCACAGGGCAGGCGGACGTACGGCTCACATCGGCATTATTCCCTGCGCTTCACGGGACCCGGTTGCCATCGGCTTGCGCTACCGCACCATTTTTGAGGACATGGGAGCGCAGGCGATCGAAGTGATGGACATTCGCGATCGCAACCAAAGCGAAGACCCTGTCTGGAAAACC
>DATNQE010000072.1:0-5780 GCA_036702895.1 Trichocoleus sp.
AATGACTAATAGAGCTAGCAGGGGGGGCACTGCATTTTGAATCAGGCTGAACAAAATAGGGCCGTCTGGAGTGGCACCAACTTGAGCCAAGATTCGGTTTGCAGACAAGGCAACAATTGAGAAGGGAATGCCGATGATCAGGGTACCTGCGGCCGCAGTAAAGCACGCTCTGCGGGCAGTTTGAGGACTTTCAGCGGCGAAGATACGAGCCATAAAGTCAATGGCGACCAGATTGCCAAACCCGAGGGCCAAAATGCTAGCCCAGTTGACAGCGGCTCCAGAATCAACTGAGGTGAGTTGCTCAAGGGCCAGAGGTCCCATGCTAGGGTCCGTACCCAGTCCAAACGTAAACGTGATGTAGGCTAGTACTCCTAGAGAGCCAATTAAGGCAATTAGCAGCTGAATAGCATCGGTATAGGCTACTGCAAATAGGCCTCCCGAAGCCGTGTAGACAAACACTAGGGCAGCAATCATGGTTACGCCGCCAAAGTAGCTCATGCCCAAGAAGGTTTCGAACATATAGCCGCCGGCCACTAAGTTTCCCGCCAGCAGAAACGAAAAGCTGATCACCATGATGACGGCCGCGACCACCTCGGTTAAGCGATTGTACTTGACTCGATAGAAGTCGGGCAGGGTAATGAGTCCCATGCGGTTCATGGGCTTGGCAAAAAACAGTCCTGCTAGAAATAGACACATGGCTAGGCCGGTGGGTAGCGCGGCTCCAGCCCAAAAGCCGAATTCAGAGGCTAAATCGGTGTTGCCCAAGGTCGCATTAGAATCCACTGACTGAGCCATTAGCGTGGCTGCTGCTAACGGTAGAGAAAGCCCCCGTCCGGCAACCAAAAAATTAACGCTGTCACCTTTGATTTGTTTCGAGGCCCAAACCCCTATACCCAGTGTTCCAAGAAGAAATGTAATGATTCCCCAGGAAAAAATTGTGTTTTCCATACGCCTATTTCCTATTGGCTGAACTCGTCCTCCTCGAGCGGCCAATCACAGTGAAGTCTGGGAAAAAGTTAAGCCCGGGAGAAAGCACCAACCTGTAGTGGATTTGGTTGCTTTCTCCCGGGCTTTTATCCCTCCATGAACCAGCCTAATCGTTATAGGAAGTAGACTGGCAGCATCTCTTGGACCAGACACTTAATCAGGAGATTAAACCGGAACCCTAGACGCTATGGCCTCAATATTTTGCTTTTGTAGATGTCTAGAGGTGCTAGAGAGACACTTGAGAACTAATGTCTCTGCAAGCACCTTCTAAATAATCAGTAATTAAATTTTTACCAACGGATTACAGGCCAGTGAGTATCCCGAGATACGGTTTCTCTGGTTTCATGTCATCGTTTAATTACTTCTGCAAAAGCGCAATTGAGATGAACATTGCGCCTGTAGTTTGCCCCTAGACTTTAATAGCTATACGCTCAAATTCCGTTCTGCTACAGCAGCCAGCGGGGTGGTCCTCTGCTCAGCTAATGCAGTGCTCGCACAGTTAGTGTGAACGTTAACAACCGTTGGCAGTGAATCAACAATGGGGCCAACAGCGGTCAGCAAAATAATCGCTACAGCGACGGGCGGCTTGACCGGCTGCGGCAGAACCTCGAAGGTAATGACGAATTTGTTAGAGCGGCGATGCATTACCTTGCCAGCCGATCGCAACTTGCTCGAAGTGCAGCTCAACTCGCACGGTCAAAAACGGCCGTATCCACACAGGTAAACAGCGCTTTCTATCCCCATCGGTTTACTGGGGAGTTTCATCCACCACTACGGCGCAGCATTACCCCTCTAGGACTACCCAAACGTTTGCCGGGCAGCGCTAATGACCTAAACCGTTAAGTGTAAATTGCGGAGGGCCAGAGCCTGCTGCAGGTGCTCTAGGGTCAGAGTAGAAGACTTAGCAGACTGAGCGAGGGAGACGGCGGTAGTTGCGATCGCCCCAATGTCTCCACCGCTCAGCTCTAGCTGCTGAGCTACCTGCGTCCAGCGCAGCTTGCGCTCAACCGTCAGCCCAGTGGGAAGGGCCTGCTTCCAGAGCTTGCGACGGGCAGCGGCATCGGGGCGCGGAATGGTGATGATCCCGTCAAACTGCTGCCGCCAAGAGGGCTTGATGGACTGTAAGTGCTGTACGGCTAGCAGCGTTAACCCTGGCAGCCGCTGGCGCTCTTGCAGCCACCGCTGAAGCTGGGCAGGTGCTAGCGCGCTGTGGCGGCCAAACCAGTGCTGGGCCGACTTGATCAGCAGAATTTCCAGCATCGGCTGGTAAATCTGGCTAAACACGCTCTCTGCCTCATCTTCAGCGACTGTCGCCAGATCGACCCAGGTGAGGTGAAGCTGAAGGGCATGGGCGATGGCACGCGCCGCCGTCGTTTTTCCGGTGCCGGCTTCTCCAGCCAATAAGACCACTCGTCCGGGCTCATGGGGACTGGCCTTAACGCTTTGCGTCAGAGCTTTCAGATTGGCCAGGGTGGGCTCCGGCAGAATCAGCGATTTCCAGGGCAGCGTCGGCTTTTCCTGGGTCAACCAATCCACCACTGGAGCGGCTTCGACCTCCACAGGGGGGGCGGACTGAAAGATTTGCTCTAGGTGCTCGGGGTTAGGGTTTTCGGCCAGCAGATAGGTGACTACTGGGTCAGTTAGACGCAGATGGCGCCCCAGAAGAGGCGCTTCTCTAGAGTCGAGCCACTCTAAAACGCCTCTCTTAATTAAAGAATCGGGGGAGGCTAGCTGCTCTCGAGCCTGCCGCCACTCTTGATCGTTGCGACAGAGCAGCTTGAGACAGAGATCGACAGACGGTACATCCCAGTCGGCATCGTCGTCCTGGCGCTGGAGGTAGCTGTAGAGTCGGCCAAAGCGCCGATTGATCTCGGGAGCCAGAGCCAGCAAAATCACGTTTTTTTCAAACAGGCTGAGACGCAGGTGGTCGCGCAGCAGCGGCAGCGCCAGCGGCACCCCCTGCTGATAGCTGGCCTGAATGCGAGCTTCTAGCTGCTGGCAGTAGCTAACCTTGGGCTCGACTGCGCGGACAGGTTTGCGATAGTCGTCGTAGCCTGAGCGGCCATCTAGGGCAACAATGCCCTTCCACCAGTGGCTTGTGGCCCGTTCGCCAGAGACTTTAGCAATCCGATCGACTTCTTTAACGTCCTGCCGCTGCCGCGCTACTGCCAGCATCAGCAGTCGGTCGAGCCAGTTAAGCTCAGTTTTTAGGTAGGCCCAGTTGTCGTTAAAGGGCGCTATAGACTCATTGGACATCGCCTAAAACCCGGGTAAATTCTAGGGGTAAACCGTCGGCATCGGCGATAAATGCCACTTCGTAGACGTGGCTGCCGATTATCTGCTGGCGGGGCTCCAGCAGGACTTTGAGGGGGCCGGGGGCGTTGGCGTCGAACTGCTGCCGTAGCTGGGAGAGCCAGTCTGGCAGGCTGGGGGTAAGGTGGGTCAGATCAAAAGAAAGGTGGTAGTAGCCGGTGTAGTGTTCATCGCTAAAGGCATCGGCGGCGGGGCGAGGCTCGGGCACCTGCATCAGCTCAATGCGTCCGCCCAATCCAGTCATCCAGCAGGCCAGGGTAATGCCTGCGGTGAACCGTTCCTGCACGGTAAACCCCAGCAGTTCGTAGAATGCGATCGCACGGTGGATATCCGCCGTGCGAATCGACGCGTGATGCATCATTACTCAAAGAGCCGAAAATAGGGGTAGCGAACCGGCACGCCGGGTTCCTTTTCCAAGTTGAAGTTGATCACTGCCCACTGCGGGTCATCTTCTGGAGGGGGGCTAAACTCAACGGGCAGCCCATAGAGCCGGGGCGTAGTGGATGCTTCAGCCTGACCGCGCCAGGGGGTACTGCGCTCCAGGTAAGCATTGACCAGGTCCTTATAGCGGTCGGCAATGATCACACGAGTCGCCCGGTAGCCCTGGGTGTAGAGGCGGTCTAGCGCCTCGTGGATCTCAAACCGAATGCCGTCAGGATGGGTGTGCTGGCGGTACCATTCGCCGTCCCACTGCCGCCAGTGTCGCCCTGACTGAAGATGCACCAGTTCCTTCGTGTCGGGATTGGCCTCAAAAGCACCATGCCGGGGGCACAAATAGGTATCTGTCAGCGTCAACGCTGGGATGGTCTGACGACAGTGAGGACACTGGATTTCTGGGCCGTAGATGGGGTATTGCAACGCTGAGTTAACCATTTGGCTCGAATCCGGTGACTCCTTGTGACGGCTGTCTGACGTGTTTCGGTAGCCGTATTATAACTTTGGGCGTCTCATCCCTTGGTAGTTCCTAACTATCAAGTCTCTGTCAAGCCCTTAACTACCATTGTGCCCAGAATATCGAAACATAGTGAGCCATTTAACTCCCCTTTTACAGACTCCGGGCGGCTATTGGGCTGAACCTGATATCTCTCTAGCTGCATTTGTTGCTCCAAACGCCACCGTTATTGGTCAGGTGACCTTGGCTGAGGGGGCAAGTATTTGGTATGGCGCGGTGCTGCGAGGCGATGTTGAAACAATTCAGATCGGTGCCTATACCAATGTGCAAGACGGGGCCATCATTCACGGCGACCCGGGGGAGCCTGTGGTGCTGGAGGACTCTGTCACGGTTGGTCATCGGGCTGTCATCCACAGTGCTCATATCGAAGCGGGCAGCCTAGTGGGTATCGGGGCGGTTGTGCTGAATGGGGTGCGAGTGGGCGCGGGCAGCATCATTGGGGCTGGTGCCGTGGTGACAAAAGATGTGCCGCCTCGGTCGTTAGTCGTAGGGCTACCAGGAAAAGTTGTCCGGCAAGTGCCTGAGGATGAAGCTGCTGGCCTGGTCGAGCACGCTCAGAAGTACTATCAACTGGCGCTGGTCCATTCAGGCAAGGGGCAAGATCTAGGGTTTAGCTAGGAGGAGGGCCAAAATAGCCTTTCTGAATCTCGCTCTGGTCTTCCTTTCCTATTCGGTGTAAATTATGAGAAAATTGTGACAACCCTTTAACTTTTGCCTTGGGATAGGAGGAAAGTATCAATGGACTGGCGTGTAGTAGTCGTTCTATTGCCGATTATCATCGCAGGCAGCTGGGCGGTATTTAATATCGGTCAGGCTGCGTTGGCTCAGCTTCAAACCTATCTGAATAATCGGGAAGCTTAAACTCCACCTGCATTGGCCGAGACTCTGAATAAAGCGGCATAAAGCCGCCTTTTTACCAGAGTTTCATCAGGCGAACTGCTTTGGGTTCTGTTAGCGCTTTGATTTCGCTGGTTCAGTATTGGCATTAGCCCTTAGGTCATTAACGTAGCCGGGCAAAAAACAAACTTTATGGAGGGAGACGGCTGCGTTTGCGATCGTCTCCCTCTTTCTATGAGATTCTGCGAAAGCTTTCTCTACAAAAGATGCGGTGCGACCAGCCGAGGGAGAGCTAGCTTAGCGTTAGCGATCGCAACTGCGGCATCAGCTGTGCAAAAGCAATGCCTCGGTGGCTGCAGCGCTCCTTCTCCTCGGGCGTCATCTCCGCAAATGTCAGACCCGCTTCGGGGACATAGAAAATAGGGTCATAGCCAAAGCCGCCGCTGCCTTTAGGCGCCGTGAGAATCTCGCCCCGGCAAATGCCTTCAGTCTCTAGCGCGATAGTGCCATCAGGGCGAGCCAGTGCGATCGCGCAGACAAACTGGGCTCCCCGTTCGGTGGTCTCCCCCAACTCTCGCAGCACTCGGTTAATGCGATCGGCATCGGACAAACCATAGCGAGCCGAATAGAGACCAGGAGCACCGCCCAAACCATCTACCGCTAGCCCAGAATCGTCAGCAATAGCCCACTG
>DATNQE010000092.1:0-2741 GCA_036702895.1 Trichocoleus sp.
CAGCAGAGCGGTCTCGTGCTCACCCCTAGCGGCGGTCTCGCTGTGCCGATTCAAGAAGACGTCGAGATGACGCTGCTGGCCCTTGGCTACACCAGCGGCGAAATTGTGCAAGCGCTTCAGGCGGTAGGCCGCAGCACTCCTTTAAACAAATCAGCTGACCCCGAAGCCTGGGTGAGAGAGGCGATCGCGTGGCTTAGCCGCTAGCGTGCCGCCATAGGAATCTTGCTGTAGCTGTGCTATGATGGCTTACTCTGGACTATTTTCTGTAAATTCAAAATCCTGTCTCCCAATGGCACTGCTGCAAGTACGCAAACAAGAGCTTATCTCTGACTATCAGGTTCACGAGACCGACACCGGATCGGTCGATGTGCAAATTGCTATGCTCACTGAGCGCATCAACAAGCTGAGCGAGCACCTCCAAAAGAACAAAAAAGACTATTCTTCCCGCCGGGGCCTGCTAAAAATGATCGGCCACCGCAAGCGTCTGATGTCTTACCTGCTCAAGCAAGACTCCACTCGTTACCGGGCGCTCATTCAGCGGTTGGGTATTCGCGGCTAACTATTGGCCCACGCTAACGACAAAACACATTCATTAGCGATCTATGTCTTCTGATTCTCCACGTAATCCCCTTCCCTTCGAGCCCACCGGCAAGCGTAAAAAAGTAGAGCCAGGCAGCACCGAAGGGAAGGCAGGTCAGAAGCCAGCAAAATTATCTAAAAAATCCACTCGCCAGGCGGCGGCAAAAGCATCTAGTCAAAAGTCGGTCACTCAGAAACCGGCGAAGGAAAAGACGGCTCTGTCCGCCTCTCGCTCCTCACGATCAGACGCCGCTATTCCGGAGGTTGTTAGCCGCCGGATGTTTCGGCGTATGGTCATTTTCTCTGGAGTACCCACCTTCATTGGCGTGGGTATTTTCTTTCTAAGCTATTATTTGCTGGTCAACCACATTGTAGATTTGCCCAAGTACGCCGTTTTCCTGAGCACGTTAGGCTGCTTCGGTCTAGGCGTTGTGGGCTTGAGCTATGGCGCCCTATCGGCCTCTTGGGATGAGGATCGACTGGGCGGCTGGTTTGGGGGCAGCGAATTTAAGGCCAACTTTAGTCGCCTAACCGAAGCTTGGGGCGCGCCCCGTAAAAGCAGTTAGCGCCTAGCAATACTCTTCAAAACCTTCGCCTATAGCTCGTGATTGAAGCTAGCAGCGCCGCTTTGCCCTTCTTCATTTTCTGCTACTAACTGCATCATTTCCTGGATCTGAGTCTCCATCTGCCGCAGCATCTGAATGATGGCAGGCAGCGTTTCTTGGCGGGCAGCAGAGAAGTTTAGCGTTTGACGGGCTCGCTCTCGGATGTCGTCTAGTCGCTGCTGCAGGGTTTGGGCGATGCTTAGAGCATCGCGGCCAAGATTGTCTATCTGCTGCTGCTGGTAAAACCGCAGGGCTGTTCCTCGCAGCACCTGCAAAGTTGCTTCCTCTCCCCGGGCACTGGGCATCACTCGAAATCTCAGCAGCACCCGGTCTCCTTGATAGAGCCGCTCAATCTCCACCTGCTTTGCTTTAGTCAGCGAGATCATCGACAGATGAGTCATCCGCTTAAGCTCGTTGATAACGCCTTGAAAAACGTCTGGCTTAATCCTGTCGAGTGCCGACTGCACAACGCCGTCTTTACTCCAAAGCACCCGACCATAATCAGCGTGCTTCTCAAAATAGAGACGGCCAATGCCCTCCTCCAAGACCCGACTAAGGAGGGCTTCCATCATGGCTTTGGACGAAAGCTGCGATAGGGACTCTAGGGGCAGACTCCGAAAGTGCCCCTGCACAACCAGTTCTAGAGGATGTGGAGCAGCTGGAACAACGACAGGCGGTGGAGCAGCCGTTTCGGTTTGAGGTGCAGCGGCTGGTTCCGGCGGTTGAGGTGCAGCGACAGGTTCTGGCGGTTGAGGCTGTAGCGGTCTCTCAGTGCTAGTCTTTAACCATCGCCCAGCTTCATGGTCTGAGTTGAGTAACTCCCGCTCTAGCTCATCTGGAGAGTCTACGACCAGTGTTGCCTGGCTATTTAAATAGGCATCTGCGTTAGGGGTACTGCTTACTTCCGGCTCCACCACAGCGGCGCGATGCCTGAGCTGCTTAACCTTAGCAGAATGGCTTAAGTAGCGAGACAGGCTATCCCGGTGCCAATCGGAAGAAATCTGCCAGCTAACCACTGAGTAGTTGATGTATGAGATTTGACGACGAACGTATTCTGCCGCTGCAAAGTCGCCAAGGTTGACCATGCCCAAGTTTAAGCGGCTGCCCTCGATGGAAAGCGGTAAAACCTGATAGTACAAGCAGGCTTCAAAAGGCAAAATGCCATCGATCAGGGTAAACATCTCGTCGGGGTTAACCCTAGTTTCGACTAGCATAGGATCCTTAGTAGTTTCAGCATCCGCAAAGGCGCGGGCAGTAGAGGGATCCTTAGGGGGTTGCGCCATGAACAAACCTAGGGTACTGACTATTTCTATCCTATGAGCCAATACCCCACAGCGTCATGCTATTGCTTAAATTGTTACCGTAAGTTTTTGTTTGAGACCTGGTTCTTTGAATTGACTTTAGCAGCAGAACCGAAAGTAGATTCACTCGCAGGTAGCAAAACGCCCGTTTAGCAGCCGCACTAAACGGTTTTGAGCGCCTTTATGACGAATCCCCCTTAGTTCTAATTGCCTGGGCCTCTAAGTAGAGCTGTGCCCACTGAGTCTGCACCTGCTT
>DATNQE010000109.1:0-13504 GCA_036702895.1 Trichocoleus sp.
GATGACGGTTGCCATGCTGCTGCACGATACGGTATTGAGCTATTGTAGACGCGTTCAGAAAACCCGCTGATCTCTGCCCCAACCTGCCCTTTTTTCTGACATAACAACCCTTCCTATGGTGCAGACCAACTCTGTGAACTCTCAGGCTCTTACGTTTGACCTCTCGGCCTATCTAGCTGAGAGGCAGCCCCAGGTTGAAGCGGCTCTCGACGCAGCTCTACCAATGGCCTATCCAGAAACGCTCTATGAAGCCATGCGCTACTCCCTGCTGGCTGGTGGCAAGCGGCTGCGGCCAATTTTGTGCCTGGCGACCTGTGAGTTAGCTGGCGGCACTGCGGCCATGGCAATGCCTACCGCCTGCGCTGTGGAGATGATTCACACCATGTCGCTGATCCATGACGACCTGCCCGCTATGGACAACGACGACTATCGCCGGGGGCGGCTGACCAACCACAAAGTCTACGGTGAGGATGTGGCGATTCTAGCGGGCGACGCCCTGCTCACCTACGCCTTTGAGTACGTCGCTACGGCGACGCGGGAGGTTCCGGCTGAGCGGGTGCTGCGGGTCATTGCTGCTCTGGGGAGGGCTGTAGGGGCTGAAGGCCTGGTTGGCGGGCAGGTGGTGGATCTTGCCAGCGAGGGCAATCCCGACGTTACCCTGGAAACTCTAAACTTTATTCACAACCACAAAACAGCGGCGCTGCTAGAGGTTTCCGTTACTTCGGGGGCGATTTTGGCAGGGGCTTCTGAAAGCGACATTGAGCGCCTAGCCCGCTACGCTCAGCGCATTGGCCTAGCTTTCCAAATTGTGGATGATGTGCTAGACATCACTTCTACACCTGAGCAGCTCGGCAAGTCAGTGGGCAAAGATGTGCAGGCTCAAAAAGCGACCTACCCCAGCCTGATTGGGCTTGAGGAGTCTAGGCGGCAGGCTCAGCAGCTGGTGGATGCGGCTAAATCAGAACTGCAAACTATGGGAGAACTCCGTCAGCCTCTGATTGCCCTGGCCGACTACATCACTGCGCGCACCCACTGATTCAAACCAGAACCATGAATAACGTCAGCGAGATTTTTGACAACCACGTCCTGCTGGTGGCTTTGATTGCCTGCTTGACGGCCCAAGCGCTTAAAGCGGTAATTGAGTTTGCCCGGTTTGGCAAAATCAACCTGCGCGTCATGGTGGAAACTGGCGGTATGCCCAGTGCCCACTCGGCTCTGGTAACGTCGCTGGCAGGGGGAATTGGTCAGACGATGGGATGGGCCAGTCCAGCGTTTGCAGTCACCTCCGTTTTCGCCATCATTGTCATGTACGACGCGACAGGGGTACGCCAAGCAGCAGGGAAGCAGGCCAAAATTCTCAACCAGATTATTGATGAGCTGTTTCAAGAGAAGCCGGAGTTCAACGAGGACCGGTTGAAAGAGCTGCTGGGACACACCCCCTTTCAGGTAATTGTGGGGTCAATTCTAGGCGCCTTCATTTCGTGCCTAGCGGCTCCTGCCTATTGATTTCCGGCTGCTCTCACAACGTTAGGCACCTTACGTAGCTTTGCTGAGCTAGGTACGATGTTTGAGAGGGCATGGGGTGTGGGGGTAAAGCCGTGCACTCCGTGCCCTAATCAATCCGTCTACTGCTATAGCTGTTGCCACTATGCTCAGTAGATTTGGATATTCGAATTGAGCGGGAAGGCTTTGTTCCCACCCGCTATTGCCCCCCCTGAGACCGCCCAAACTGTAGAGACGACAAAACTTTGCGCAGCGCACTATGAAGGCTTGCTGAGTGAGATGCAGCCCGTGCATGATGGCGCACCCTCTTTTGCTGAGGCAGATTTGCCAAGAGAGTGCGCTGCGATGACGCACTAGAAGAAATTAATCCTGCAGCGCCACCGCGTTGGTTAGCATCACTACGCCGCGACTATCAACGATAAAGCCTGGAATAGATTTGCTGGTGAGTGCCGCCAGGGTTGACGCAGCACCGTTTACATCGGGGCTATGGGCAATCAGCAGGTAGGGGCGCTGGCGGTAGACGGCTAGCCCAACGGCCTGACCAATGCTCCGCTGAATAGAGGCTGCGGTTTCTGGCTGATTTTGATAGTCCACTAGCACCGCAAACCCCGAACCCAGTGCCCTTGGATTGTAGCTGGGCTGAGCGGCCGCCGCTTGCTGGTTATTAGCAGGCGTTAAACTAGCGGGGGCCGGATTGGGACTGGGCGTGCCGGATGCTCCAGGAGTGCTTGAACTTGTCCCGGTCGGGGCAGGTGTAGCGCTGGCCTGCTCTGCCGGAGTAGCGGGGCGGGCCACAAACGCCTGCAGCCCCTCCACCTCGGTCATGTACTGAGCCCAGGCGTTGGCATTTTCGAGGCTGGAGAAGCCCCCAGCCCGCACTACGGTATCGTCTAGGTAGTCGCAGACCAAGACGGTGCTGTTAGAGGGCAGCAGGTCCTGCACTCGGCTGCGCTGCTCCTCACTGTCGCCGCGCACCAGCAGCAGGTACTCGTTGGCCGCTGGGGGCGGGCAGGGGGGAAACTCGGCGGCGTGGCCAGGGCTAATCATTCCCAATGACAGGCAGGCAGCCACGCTAGCGCCCCTGAGGGTGCTCCACCCACCCTGTTGAATTGAAATCCTATGCACGTGTGTCAAGCTAAACCCCTTGAATAAGGCCCTTAAATAAGGCAAATTCCTGCGTACCAGGAAGGGCTTTGACGCGGCAGGCGGGCTGAGTCGGTCGCCGCTACTGTCAAGACGAACCCAATTATGCACCAACTTGTGGGTTTTCAACGCTTCCTGGCAGCGTTCCGGGCGGAATGAGCGCTATGCGATGGCCCTAGGGCCGGTCTTTGACCATCGCACCTGCAGAGGCCAAGGGCTCTGGAATGGTGGCGCTGGGAGCCTGAAACTCCCCGGTAGCGATATACTCCAGGCGCAGCTTGAGCCAGGTAATAAAGGTGGGGTTAGTTGAGATGACAGCTACAGCGGGCTGGGGGCATTTTGCTTTCACAGCGGCCAGTTCCGGGGCCGAGAGAAAGGCCGGGTCTTTGACCAGCCAGAAGTCGATTTCCTTTTCCTGCTCCTGGTAGTAGCGGACGCGCTCTTTTAGCACCTCCTCAAAAGGCTCTTGCTCTAGCAGAAACTTTTGGCTGGCAATGGCGTAGTAGTAGGTTTGCATGAGGATATGTGATCTCAACTCTCAACTCAGCTTGATATGAATTGGCTGTCGTTAACCGGAGCGGGCAACAATCCTTAGCGTTCGCCTCGGATAACCTGCTTCATCTCCCAAACGGCTCGCTCGAGGCCGACGAGGGCGGCTCGGCTGATTATGGTGTGGCCAATATTGAGCTCTTCCATGCCCGCTAGGCAGGCGACTGGGTAGGTGTTCCAGTAGGTCAGCCCGTGGCCGGCGTTGACCCGCAGACCGAGCTGCCGAGCCTGCTGGCAGCCTTGATCTAGCAGCTTCAGCTCGTGGGCCTGCTCTGCCTCCTCTTTTGCTTCGGCATAGCGCCCAGTGTGCAGCTCAATAAACTTGGCGCTGGTGCTGGCAGCGGCCTCGATTTGGTTTGCTTCGGCGTCGATAAAAAGGCTGACGGGAATGCCCGCCGACTGAAGGGCAGTGACGACTTGACCCATGCGATCGCGTTGCCCCGCCACATCTAGACCGCCCTCGGTGGTGACCTCTTCTCGGCGCTCGGGAACCAGCGTCACGTAGTCGGGGCGGACATCGAGAGCGATCGCAACCATCTCGTCAGTTGCGGCCATTTCCATGTTGAGGTGGGTGCGTACGGTCTGCCGCAGCAGGCGCACATCCCTGTCCTGAATATGGCGACGGTCCTCCCGCAGATGCACGGTGATGCCGTCGGCTCCGCCTAGCTCCGCTAACACAGCAGCGGCCACCGGGTCAGGCTCGACCGTGCGGCGGGCCTGCCGCAGCGTGGCAATGTGGTCAATGTTGACACCTAAGGTTGGCAACTCTGGTGCTCCTGCGCCTTCAAATCTGCCGATTACGATTGTATAGCAATCGCCACTTGGGTTAGGAGATTTGACTAGAGAGGGTTAAGAGGCGATTGCGAGCCAGTTCGCTGCCCCAGTTTTAGCCGCTGAGCAATCACCTTTGTCCTAAGTGAACTGGCCAAAGCTATATCTCACGGCTGCGGCAGTTCTGGGCATGGTGTTTCGGGCCTGATGGTTTTGACTCAAGGAGCGCCTGTCGCAAGTTCTCAGCAGCTATCAGCATCTAAAAGTCGACCCGGCTGCCTACTGGTGGCGAGGGGCGACTGGGGGCAGGTGGCACCAGGTCCTCGTCCTCAGGCGGTGCCAGGGTAACTCCAACCGCATCGGCAACGGGAATGTAGGCACCGTTGATGACAGCCCCCAGCACTCGCAGATCTTCGGTCTCCAGCAGCTGCTCCAGGGCCGCCTCCAGGACGGCTTTTTCAGTGTAGCCAGGGCGCGTGACCAGCACCAGACCATCGGTTAACTCTTCGAGCAAAATGGCGTCGTTGCTGCGAATCAGCGGCGGCGCATCTAGAATCACCATGTCAAAACGGCCTCTCGCATCGTCCAAGAACCGCTTCATCTCGCTGGACTCAATGATGGCGACCGCATTAGGCTGGGGGCCAGGGCTGGGGGCCAGATAGAGGTTCTGCACCTGCGGCACCATCTGGATCAGGTCGCCCACTTTGCCGCCGTAGTAGCGCAGCGGCTCGGCCTGGGCCTGGGGCGGCGGCGCTAGACCCACACGGCGCGCCTGGGAGGGTAGCCGCAGATCCCCCTCGATGATGAGCGTGCGGCGACCTGCTCTGGCCGATGCGATCGCAAGGTTGAAAGCCGTTGTTGTCTTCCCCTCTTGGTCACGGGTGCTGGTCACCAAAATAGTTTTGGGGACGGTCCCATTGCCCTCCTGGGTCATCAGCCGCAGGTTGCTGCGCAGCCGCTCGTAGGCGTCCCCGTAGGGGGAATCAGACAGCAGCAGCGGGGTTCCCCGAGAGCGGGTGTGAATCGCCGGAATTAGGGCCAGCAAGGGCACATCCTGGTCCCGCAGCAGCGTTTGCAGATCGTCGTAGGTACGAATGGTGCCGTCCAGCATATCTAGCAGAAACACCACTGCACCGCCTACCACCAGCCCCAACACCCCTCCAGCCAGCAGCACCATCAGAGGATTTTGGGGCTCCTGGGCGGCTAGCCGAGTAGAGGGCGGCACCGCAACCCGCAGGCTGCTCGCCGTTTCTGCCTCTGCCGCTTGGGCATCAATGCGCTTTGCCTGGATCTGATCGTACAGGGCTCGCTGCAGGGCTACCTGCTGCGCCAGGCGGTCGCGCTCCAGCTGCTTGTTGGGTAAGCTGGCGTACTGCTGGCGCAGCTGTTGCTCAGATGCCTCCAGCACCTGAAGCTGCTGCAGAAGCGTATCGCGCTGGGTTCTTAGAGTCACCAGCTGGTTTGCCAGATTGGCTCGGGCGGGGTCAAGGGCGCTGTTCTGACGCACCTGGTCGCTGCTGGGGAGCGGCGCCAGACCGTTGCCACCCACCACTTCCTGCGCCCGCTGCTGGAGCAGCTGATTGTACGCCTGCAGGTTGTTTCGCAGCTCCACCATCGTGGGGTGGGCCGGTCGCAGCTGAGGCTCTAGCAGCTCTAGCTGGGTTTCAGTCTCTAAAATCTGCGCTCTTAGCTGAGCAATAATGGGGTCAGCGCTCAGAGCGGATGACGTATAGGCCTGATTAGGCGTCATGCCCAGCTGGTTCTGCAGACTCTGCATCTGAGCCTCGATGCCGGCCAGGGTGATGGCATCTTGCCGCCGCTGCTGCTGGCTGCCTGAAATCGCGCCCAACAGGCTGCCGTCCAACGCTGCCTGAATGGCAGGGCCTTCAACTCGGTCATAGCGCTCTAAGGCCTGCTCAGCGTTCCGCAAATCCTGCTCAATCTCGGGTAAACGCTCGTTGAGCGCCTCCAAGATGGCCTGCAGCCGCGAGCGGTTTGTGACCCGGCTAAGCTCCACCATGCCCTCAAACAGCAGACTTAGAGTGGCCTGAGCTTCTTCTTCATTCGGCCAGGTAAAGGCAACCGCTACCTGCTGGATCTGGTCCTTATTGTTATTGTTCTCGCCCCCCTCTATCTGCACCTGCGCGTTGTTGCGAATGGCCTGGGGCCGGATGTTGATATTGCGCCGCTGCAGCTCTTGAGCAACCTGCTCCAGGAGCAAATCGGACAGGAGCGCCTCCTCGGACAGGATGGCCTGACCGCGCTGCTGCACCTCGGTGCCCGTCGCTGAAAAGGCGACGAGGGGAGCGTTTTGTACCAGCACCCCCTCAGAGCGGTACTGCACGGGCGGCGGCGGCTGCATCGCCACAATTCCAGAGATGCCGAGCACCCCCAGAAAGCTGGCTAGGGCTGGCCATTTGTAGCGGTTAAGGGCAAGCAGGTAGCGTTTGAGAAAGGGGGATGCCATATCACGCGGCCTTGGAAAAGGGGGCAGAAAGATGCAGCGCTAGGGTTGGTGGAAAACTAGGGATTAGGGCCCAAAGATACTCTCGGCGGCTTCGTCGAGCTGCTCGAAAAACAGTAAAAACCCGAGAACGTCGCGGAAGGGCTGGGTAAACGTATTAAACGCGTAGGTAATGCGGGCCAGCAGGTTGCGATCGACCACGATAACGTCGTTTTCCTGCAGGGGAATGTTTTGGGCCTGATCACCATTGACGGCGGCCATGGCGTCTACCAGAAACGTATCGGCGGCCCCCTTCTCGGGGTTGAAGCGCAGCACTGCAATGCGGTTATAGGCCGCTAGGTCGGGGTTGATTCCAGCCTGGGCTAATGCGTCTAAAAAGCGGCTGCCGTTGCGAATGACAAGGTTGTTAAAGCGGGCTTCGATGCCGCGACCGCCAGAGGCATAATTTAGCACTCGAACGGTGATTTCTGGCTTGGCCAGGGTAGAGCTAGCGACCAGGGTGCGATCGTATTCGTCTAGCTGAGACGGGTCGAGGCGCGGCACAACGAGCACGTCGCCGTTTTGCAGACGCACATCGGGCAGCGCTTCCCCTGATTTGAGAGGCGTAAAGAGATCCACGGTGCGCTCTAGCAGCTGGCCGTCGGCTAAGTAGCGCTGTACCCGCACCGCCCGCAGGTCGGCATTGACGGTCGAGCCGCCCGCCGTCAGCAGAGCTGTCGACACCTGGGGGGCGGCCAGCGGGTAGAAACCAGGGCGAGTTACCTCTCCCAAAACGGTCACTTCTACTGGGCGCTGAGTAGTTAAGGTAACGCTGACTTGAGGATCGACAACGTACTGGTCGTAGGCCAGAAAAATCTGCTGCTGCACCTCCTCTAAGGTGAGCCCGGCCAAGTTGACAGCCCCGGCGATGGGCACGATAACGTTGCCGCGAATGTCTAACGTGGCCTGGAAGCTGAGGTCGGGAAAGCGCTGCACCGTCACAAAAATCGCATCTCCTGGCCCGAGGCGATAGTCGTCGAAGACCCGGGGCTGAGGCTGCCCCAAGATGCGGTTGAACCAGTCGGACGGCAGGGGCGGGCGATTGTTGAATGGGGGATTGACTGCTGGGGGCAGGCTCTCCTCTAACGGTTCAGTGGGGGCGACGGGCGGGGGAAGGGGTTGAGAATCTAGGGGTTGAGAGTCTAAAAGCTGTGACTCAAGGAGCTGGCTCTCTTGCGGCAGTACAGCCGTTGGGGGATCCGGTTGTCCCCAGGCTGCTTCGCTACCCAGCAGGCCGAGAACAGAGGCTGCCAACAGAAGCGGCTGAACCGACAGGAAACGAAAATAGGCCAGGGGTGTGAACATCATCGCCACCAGATTACCGAATCACAGATTTAAGTACCGCTGCCGCTTCAATAGCTGAGGCACGGTTAGCGCAGTCTTTCTTAAGGACTTGACCTGAAGGGATAAGACGGTTCATGGGGTCATCGCCCCCTCACCCCTGTTCGACTCCGCTCTGCTCGACCCAATTACGGTCGACCTTATGCACCTGATGGCTCCAAAGCTGATGCTCAAGGCTATTGTAAGGGCCATTGTGCCGGAGTTGAAAATCATTCCCGTCCTGAGCCTTTCGTTTCCCAGACCTTGAGTCAGGGCATGGTTGCCAGAGGTTCCCGCAGTAGCTCGGTCTGAATCTGCTGGCCAATCGACATCGCCTGCTGTTCGTAGGGGCCAATGTCTGCTAGAGGCGCAGTCGGCAGCAACAGGCTAACGGCGACCCAGGGCATTCGCTGACTGCTGCGCCACTGAGCGCCCTGATCAGCCCAAAACCACCGGTTTGGTGAGAAGTTTCCGGCTCTGGGCCAGGCGTACCACTGCAGCAGCGCAAAGGTTTGCTGCGGGTTCCAGGCGCGGCGGTAGAGCGCTTTAACCGTAACTTGCTGGCCTGGCTGCTGAGGATGATCCACAGCAAAGGTGAGTGTGCGGCGGCTATCTAGGTTCCAGCTCTGTGCCCCAGCCAGATCGACCCACTCCAGCGCAGGCTGATCTGCGTGGTCAGGCTGCGCCCGTAGCAGCAGCACAAAGGTATCGAGGGCGCCCCCCAAGCTGCTTTCTGGGGCACTGCCTGGCTGACCATTGGGGCTGTCGGTTCCGCTTTGAGAAGCCCTGTACTCGCTCAGCAGCCAGTCGTGACCGTTGATGTTAATGGTTTGGCTAGAGGCCGCATCCCACCCTGATAGCGCTAATCCCTGCTGGCGGAGTGCCCTGATGGCTCGAATGTTTTCAACCTGGGGAGGATTAACCCAGGGCCACTGGCCGCTGACCAAATTGGGCAGAGCCGTGATCAGCGCGATCGCAGCTAGCCCGGCCACAAGAAAAACTTTGAGCCAGCGGTGGAGGGTCTTGTCGGTGGAGATGCTTTGGGAGGGCATGGGGCCTGGATAGGAAATTCGGGGTTTGGTATAAGGTTCAGGGTTAAAGGGGTGGGAGCAGTCCTCGGGCTGACGCCGTGCGCCCTACCTCCTGCGCCTGCTAAAAATCGCTCGGTGGCGCAGTCTCCAACTCCAGGCTCGTCGGCACGTACTCCTGAATCAGGCGAATCAGACCAATCAGGGAGAGCAGCATGAGGGCGGAGTAGAGGTCGCCGCCCCAGCTCTCGTGCAGCCAGTCAAAGGCGGCGGTGTTGCCAGTGCCGTGAAAATAGCTCAAGAAGGTGTTGCGCAGAATGTTGCCGATAACGCTAATGGCAACAGTGCCTACTAAAAACAGGCTGGTGCGCAGGCGCGAGGTCCATACGCCTGTCCAGCAGAGCAGCATCAGGGCAACGTAGAGGCTGGTAAAAAGCATTTTTAATCCAGCACAGTGGGGAGCGACTTCGACGGTCTGACCGTTGACGAACAGGTAAATGCTCTGCACAGTCACGTCTACCCCCGTCTGGATCAGTAAAAAGCCTGCTACAGAAGCAATGAAATGCTGTAGCGGCAGCACGTAGGGCTCGATCAGGTAAGGCAGTTGAGTGGGCGTTGCCAGGGCGATCAGCGCCAGCGGAAAGGCCTGTAGCTGAAGGCCTTCCCAGCCTTTAAGACAGAGGCAAAGCCCGATCAGCAGCAGCGGTAGGGAGAGATTCATCCAGTCGGAGAGGCCGCTGAGGTAAAACACAGCCGCTACCGCCACTAGCCCCAGCCCCAACGGGTGCCAACGCTCAGGCAGACTAATCCAGCGCTGGCGGTGACTCCAGGCTAGGTAGAGGGCAAAAGGAATGCCGATGAGGCCGTGGCTGAAATATTCGTGCTGAATGCTGATGGACTTGTTGAGCCAGCCATCTACCCAGTGCAGGACCAAAGGGGTGTAGAGCACTAGGAGTAGGGCTGCGATCGCACTTTCTAAAGGCGATTGCTTGAGAGTTCGGATAAAGCCCGAGATAGAGCCTGCTTGAACCGCCATAGCCGCTGGATTAACCGGTTTTTCTGAGGGACAGTGCACCCGTGACTTGCTCAGCAATAGCGCGGGTCACCCGTTCTACCTGGGCGCTAGTCATGCCGGGGTACATCGGCAGCGAGAGAATTTCTTGGCTGAGAGTTTCGGCCCGGGGAAAGTCCCCGGCCTGATAGCCCAAAGACGTAAAGGCTGGCTGCAGGTGGCAGGGCACAGGGTAGTGGATGCCCGTTTGGATGCCTGCTGACTCCAGCTCCAGCTGAAGCACAGAGCGATCTACAGGGCAGTTGTGGGTTACTCGAATGATATAGAGGTGGTAGACGTGCCCCGAGCCGCTGTCGTTTCGCACTGGCATAATGCCTAAGTCGGCTAGAGGCTTTAAGGCCCGATCGTAGGCCTGGGCCAGCTGGTTGCGCTGCTGGTTCCACTGGGCCAAATGCGGCAGCTTGAGGTGCAGCACAGCTGCCTGGAGGGTATCTAGGCGGCTGTTAGTACCGGCTGGTTCGGTGTGGTAGTACTTGCGGGTGGCGCCGTAGTTGCGCAGCGATCGCACCGTTTGAGCCACCATCGCCTGCTGGGTTAGCAGCATGCCGCCGTCTCCCAGAGCGCCCAGATTTTTGCTGGGGTAAAAGCTAAAGGCCGCTGCGGTGCCCACCGCTCCGGCCCGGTACCCCTCGCGCTCGGCTAAGTGGGCCTGAGCCGCATCCTCAAAAATTATCAGGTTATATCGCTTGGCAAGCTGCAGCAGCGCGTTGGGCGACACCATCTGGCCGTAGAGGTGAACCGGAATAATGGCGCGGGTGCGTGGGGTAATGGCGCGCTCTGCTGCCGCCAAATCGATCAAAGCGGTTTGAAGGCAGCAGTCTACCAGGACTGGCGTTGCCCCGACGCGCAGCACCCCAATGAGGGTGGCAACAAAGGTGTTGGCGGGCAGAATGACCTCATCTCCAGGGCCAATGCCGCAGGCGGTAAGACCGAGCGCGATCGCATCCGTACCGCACCCGACCCCCACCCCATACTCAACCCCGCAGGCCTCTGCAAAGGCCTTCTCAAAGTCTGCTACAGCAGTTCCCAAGACGAAATCGCCGCGCTCTAAAACAGCAGCCACAGCCGCTGCAATCTCGCTTTTGAGGGGTTCGTGCTGCCAGGACAGGTCAACAAACGGAACTTTTTCTGGGGACGAACTCGTCATAGCACTCTCAATAGGCCTCCCGGGAAGAACGACTGGATAGCAGCAGCTCTCGACCTGCGCAGGTCGCGTCGGCACTAGGGTGCCTCTGTACTGAGACAAAATTTAGACAAGGTGCGTAGCCAAAACTGTCTATGGGTAACTGCCCATTATTGAACACGGAAATTTGTAAATTCTCTGTAAAACTTGGATGAGGAAATTTATTACAAACCCATAAACTCAGCCATAGGGTGCCCCTAAGCTCTGACTTCTATATCAGTAAAATCATCGTCTCTAGCCCTGTGAGCGCTTTTTATCAGCCCTGCCTTTATACCCTGATGGATACCCAGACCTATGGACTTTGAGACGGCTCGCCAGTTTCTCCTGCGTCAGACCATTGCTCCTCAAGAGGACCGCGAAGATAGCTTTTACACCTGTCTGCGGCAGGGGCAGCCGCCCGTTCCTGGTCAGGTCACCTCGCTGCTGCTGGCGCTCAAAGTGCTCTATGAGGGGCTGCGCAACGAGCCCGCTTTAGATAAAGAAATGATTCAGGCGCTCTTTATCCTGTCCTACGAAAGCCGTCAGCTATTTGATGCCGGTCAAAAATCCGGCGTCATCTGGCCGCCCCTATTGGACGATGACCTGAAGCGCATCGCGGCAGCCGTGCGGGCGATTATTACCGGGAATTGGGGGTAGGAGCAGGGGTATGAAGGCGTAGGGTCTAGGGTCTAGGGTCTATCTAGGGGATAAGACCTCCTTGCACCCTGCATCTTGCACCCTGTACCCCCATCCCACCTCAGCCTGTTCGGCAAACCACACCTGGTAGAGAATTGCGATCGCATTTTCTGTTTGGCTAAATTAGCACTCAGGAGCGATAAGTGCTAACTCAATTAGCCCGACTGACAGAGGCTCAATGACGCAGGAAGCCTTTGCAGCGCTTCTCCTCCGGGCTGCGCAACTCCTTTCCTTTCTAATAGGGGTTGTTTTGTCATGGAGTGAAACTCTTCTAGTCAATTCAGCGAACTTGCATTTGGAGGATAGTCATGGCAGCTGTCACCTTGAGTGTGTCAACTGTAAAACCCTTGAGCGATCGCATTCTGGTCAAAGTTAGCGAAGCCGAAGAAAAGACTGCTGGCGGCATTCTGCTGCCCGACACCGCTAAGGAAAAGCCCCAGGTGGGTGAGGTGGTACAGGTTGGCCCCGGCAAGCGCAACGACGACGGCTCCTACCAAACCTTGGAAGTCAAAGTGGGCGACAAGGTGCTCTACTCCAAGTACGCCGGTACCGACATCAAGCTGGGCACCGAAGACTATGTTCTGCTGCGCGAGCAGGACATTCTGGCAGCGCTGGCTTAATTAGTCAGGAGAGAGGAGGGAGGAGTTAGGTTTCCCTTCTGCCCTCTGCCGTTTCCCTTAGTTCCTATTTTCTTCGCATTTCAGTTAGGAGTCTCTATTCATCATGGCTAAGACGATCACCTACAACGAAGATGCTCGCCGCGCTCTAGAGCGGGGTTTTGACAAGCTAGCTGAAGCGGTTGCGGTCACCCTCGGTCCCAAGGGGCGCAACGTGGTGCTGGAGAAGAAGTTCGGCGCACCTCAAATCATCAATGACGGTGTCACCATCGCCAAGGAAATCGAGCTAGAAGATCATATTGAAAACACCGCCGTGTCTCTGCTGCGTCAGGCTGCGGCCAAGACCAACGACGCTGCGGGCGACGGCACCACCACCGCAACCGTGCTGGCTCACGCCATTGTGAAAGAGGGTCTGCGCAACGTGGCTGCGGGTGCAAATGCAATTACCCTCAAGCGCGGTATCGACAAGGCTACCGCGTTCCTAGTTGAGAAGATTGCTGAACTGGCTCGTCCTGTGGGCGATTCCAAGTCTATTGCTCAGGTAGGGACGATCTCTGCCGGTAACGACGAGGAAGTCGGCCAGATGATCGCTGAGGCGATGGACAAAGTCGGTCGCGAGGGTGTCATCTCTCTGGAAGAAGGCAAGTCCATGACCACCGAACTGGAGGTCACCGAGGGCATGCGCTTCGACAAGGGCTACCTGTCGCCCTACTTCGTCACCGACACCGAGCGCATGGAAGCGGTGCTGGATGACCCCTACATCCTGATCACCGACAAGAAGATCACCCTGGTTCAAGATCTGGTGCCCGTGCTGGAGCAGGCCGCTCGCGCTGGCAAGCCCCTGATGATCATCGCCGAGGACATCGAAAAAGAAGCCCTGGCGACTCTAGTGGTGAACCGCATGCGCGGCGTGCTAAACGTGGCTGCCGTGAAGGCTCCCGGCTTTGGCGACCGCCGTAAGGCCATGTTGGAGGACATCGCTGTGCTGACCGGCGGCCAAGTGATCAGCGAAGACACCGGCCTGAAGCTGGAGAATGCCAAGCTGGAAATGCTGGGTCAGGCCCGCCGCCTCACCATCACCAAGGACACCACCACCATCGTGGCTGAGGGCAACGAAGCCCAGGTGAAGGCTCGCTGCGA
>DATNQE010000122.1:0-8085 GCA_036702895.1 Trichocoleus sp.
AATTCCCACCCCACAGCCTCCAGCACAATGCCTCTACCAACTGTTATCCTGCCAGGCTACCTGGCCAGCGCTGCGCCCTATAGCGGCATGGAGCAAGCGCTGCAGTCCCTCGGCTACCCGGTGCTAACGGTACCCCTCACCCGCTGGGACTGGGTGCCTACCGTGGGGGGCAAATCCGTCGCTACCATTCTTACCAAGCTCGACCAGAGCGTGCAGCAGCTCCTGGCCAAGACGGGGGCCCACCAGGTCAACCTGGTGGGCCACTCCGCAGGCGGCTGGATTGCCCGCATTTACCTGGGCGAAGTGCCCTACACCGTTTCCGGCTGGCGGCAGACCCCGGCTGGAGCGGTTAGAACCCTATGGCAGGCCCATCCTCAGGTTCACACTCTGATTACGCTGGGCACGCCCCACACCAGCCAGGAGCGCTGGACTCGCACCAATCTAGAGTTCGTTAACCAGACCTACCCCGGCGCGTTTTACCCCACCGTGCGCTACGTATGCATTGCTGGAAAAGCTATCTACGGCAAGCAGGACTGGCAGGGCTGGTTTACCTACAACAGCTACGCCATGACCTGCGGCCAGGGAGGCTGCTGGGGCGACGGCATTACTCCGGTTGGCGCTGCCCATCTAGAAGGGGCCGAAAACGTTCTTTTAGAAGATGTCTACCACTCGCCCAGGCCAGGGATGAAGTGGTACGGCTCAGCTGATATCGTCAAAGCCTGGTCGACTTACTTGGCCTAGAGCCGCCGGTATGGAGGGCTTTGCCTCCTTAGCTGCAGGCTCTTTGACCGGATTTTCTCCTGGATGTTCAGGTTGATTTTCTAACTGCTTTTCGGATGCCGCTCCATTCTGTGCTGGGGGCTGTACGGGGGGCTGTGCCGGGGCTTCTGCTTCAGGAATGCCTGCAGGCTCTGAGTTGAGCAGCGGGAAGTCTTCGACTTCGGGAATGGTTTCTAGGGTGAGAGGGCCGGGTTGAGTTGCTCCTGAGAGGCGCTTGAGCAGTTTGGGTTTGGGGTCGTGGTAGAGGTAGAGGATGCGATCGCACACTCGCCACTCTTCTTCCGCCACGGCTACCTGCATCTGTCGATCGCGCTCCACCAGCAGCGGCAACAGCGTGCCCGCCTGAATTAGCCCCTTGAGGTGCTCCTCCTGAGCCTCCTCGGTTTCAGTCCTCTGAATGCGTGTTTCTCCCAGCCGCACGGCTCCGTCTGCCAGGTAGGTATTCCAGGTTTTGAGCGACAGCTGGGCCGTCAGGGCGCTCTGCACCCGAAACGTGCCAGATTGGCCGTTGGCCGGTTTCTCCTTGGGAAACACCGCCAGCACTCGCGGCGGCTTAAACTCTTCCAGCGCCCGCTGAGCAATGACCGCATTCACCTCGCCATTGCCGGTCATGGTCAACAGCGTGCCCATTGTGGTAAGGCCAACCTCCTCCAGCACCGAAGCATCTAGGGCGCTGCTGACTACCACCTTTAGCCCCTCAGCGGTAGCTACCTGACAGGCTTCCTCATTGGTGTCAATCAGCACGACCGTTTCCCCTTGCTCCTGAAACAGGCGGGCAATCAGGCGACTAAGTGGATTACAGCCAACAATTACGGCCCCCGTCATCTGGCCGGAGGTGATCTTCAGCAGACGGGCTAACCAACCAGCGGTGAGTCCCTGCACCAGCACCGTCATGATGATGGTCAAAAACACCAGCGCCTTAATGGCATCACCCCCGCTAATGCCGTGCTCGGTAAGCAGAATTGAAAACAGCGAGGCCACCGAAGCTGAGACAATTCCGCGCGGCCCAATCCAGCTCAAGAAAACCTTCTGCTGCCAGTTCAGATCGCTCTGCCGGGTACACAGCCAGATGTTCAGCGGCCGCACCGCCAGCATCAGCACCAGCACTGTGAAAACAGCCCCTTCTCCCAGGGCAAACAGACTGGCAATCGACAAATCTGCTGCCAGCAGGATAAACAGCACCGACACGGCCAGCACCGTGAGCTGCCCCTTAAAGCGTAACAGCAGCCGCTCGTCCGGCACCGACAGAACCCGCACCACGATGCCAGATACGACCGCTGTCATCAGCCCCGCTTCGGAGCGAATTGATTGGGCTAGTCCCCACAGCCCCCACAGCCCCGCCAGCACCACCAGGTTGCGCAGATCTTCCGAGAGAAACTTCACCTGCTTAAGAAACAGGCCAATAGCGGCTCCGCCCACGCCGCCAATTAACGCCCCAATGCCTAACCGCAGCGATAGGCCGCTGACAACCGAGAGCGGGTCGGCATCGCCGTTGAGAATAATATCGAGCACCACCACCGCCAAAATGGCGCCCACCGGATCGATCAGCACCCCTTCGCCTTCAAGCAGGGTTGAGACCTTGCGATCGACCTTGACCTGGCGCAGCAGTGGGTTGATGACTGTGGGCCCTGTGACCACCACCAGCGAAGCGTAGAGAAACGCCAGCGGCCAGGGAAACTCCCCTAGCCAGTGGGCTGCCATACCGCCGCCCACCAGCGTGACAAAAATGCCTAACGTAACTAGATTTTGCAGGCTGTTCGACACCTGGCCCAAGGCCTTGAGATCTAGGCTGAGCCCGCCCTCAAACAGAATTAGGGCAACGCACAGGGAGACCATGACCTCTAGCCCCACCCCCAGCGCCTGAGGATGAATCCAGCCGAGTCCGTCTGGTCCCATGCCGATGCCGAGCAGCAGCAAAAAGATAATGCTGGGAACTTTGAAAAACTCAGCGATGACCTGCGCTGTAATGCCGCCCAGTACGGTCAGGACGATTTGCAGCGTTACTTCAAAAGGAGCATCCATAGGCGTGGGGGCAAAAACGGCCTCAAGCCCCCCAAAAAACTCCGCCGTGCATCCTGTCTAGGATATCACCGTCATCAAAGTAGAGCCAATTTCGGTCCCAGCTCGCCCACAGAAGCGCTGGTAGGAGCACGCCCAGTTCAACATCTGGGTCTTGTTGGGTTGCAGCCTGCTCCTGCTTTGCAGTACGAAGCGAGGTGCTGTCGGCGAAATTCTCAACCGCCTAGTTTCACCCTCACTCCTAGCGCCGCTCCCTGAAGTAGCGGGGAACCGGAAAACCCCATCTCCCCTAGAGAGATGGGGTTGGGAATGAAGCCTGCTTCCCGGAAGGCGGGGCAGCTTGGCTAAGAAATATTTCGCCAACAGCGTCACGAGTAAACTCCCAACATCGTCGGGGTCTGTTGAGGTTTCTCTAAAGGAGGCACTTCGCGCTCGATGCCGCTTGCGAAACGTTAGGCCTCAACCCACCTACGAAACTTCATAGGTGGCCGCATTTGCACTCTCAGGAAGGGGGGCTACACGGATGCCATGGTTGATTGCTACTCGCGCAGCAGCAGGTAATAGAGCTGTCCTGGGGCATTGATCAAACCGGCCTGCTCTCCGGCGGCTTGTCCCGTTCCGACGAACAAATCCACTCGGCCTGGGCCAAGAATTGCGCCGCCCGTATCTTGATCGAGCACAAATCGGTTGACGGGTCGGGCTGACCACTGGCCGCTTTCTGTCTGCTCTGGTAGAGGGAAAGCAATTACGGCCGGGGCGCCGGGGGGCATGAGTGTTTTGTCGGTGGCGATGGAGCGCCCGGCCGTTACCGGCACGCTAAGGCTGCCTGTAGGGGCACCGCCGTCGGTTTCTCGGAAGAAAACAAACCGCTCATTTCTGGGCAGATAGGTGTTGAGCGTCTCGGGGTGCTGGCGGAAGTAGTCGATGACTGCCGGCAGCGTTAGCCCTTCTGCCTGAAGAATGCCGTCGTCTACCAGCGCCCGACCAATGCTGCGGTATGGGTGCTCGGTGCGGCCTGCATAGCCCACCGACACGAACTGACCGTCGGGCAGCTGCAGCTTGGCGGACCCCTGCACCTGCACCAAAAACGCTTCTAGCCGGTCGCGCAGCCACACCAGCTCTAGTCCCCGCAGCCGTCCCTGGCTGCCCTGCAGCCCGTCCGCCCCTTCTAGCTGGAGCCGGGTCGGGTGAGGCTGTGCCCAGGTGTCTAGAGCGGGGGGACGGCGGTAGAGCGGGTAGCGGTACTCTGGGCTGGGCGTGCGGCTGGCCTGATAGATCGGCTCGAAGTAGCCCGTAAAGTCCACGGTGCCTTGACCATCTTTGCCAACGGACTGGTAGAGGATGAACTCCCGCAGCACTGCCTGCTGCAAGGCTTCTGGCGTTGGGCTCTGAAGCACTAGCTGACGCAGACGCCGCAGGCTGCGCCGGGTGCGATCGCGACTAAACTCTGCGATCGCATACTGCCGATACGCCTCCTCCGCCTTCGGCGTTGCTAGGTACTGCAGGCTGTAGTCAATTGCCTGGACAAGACGGGTGCGATCGCTCACGTTTCGCAGAGCATCGTCGTAACCTAACGCGGCCTGACCCAAAGCATTCTCTGAAGAAGCACTGGTCACTGGCGGCGGGGCCGTTACCGGCACCAACACTGGAGCCGCCGGAACTGCCCCAGGCAACATTGCTAACCCAATAACTGCCAGCACAGCAGCCAGCAGCATGAACCCAAATCGCAGCCGTCGAATCACAATCTAATCACAACCGAGTCAAGGGAAATCTAGGCTTGGGCACGTAGAGAAGCCGCAGCCCTAATAGCGTTCGACGCTAGAGCTAAAGACGGGTTCCACGCGAATGCCGAGCAGGCGAGAAGGCCGAATCACCATATACTCACCGGGGTTAACCTTGGGCAGCGGCACACTGATGAAGTCGTCAGAAGCAGACTTGGGCATCAGTTCGCTACTGTACCACTTTTGAAAGTCCTGAATCGACTGAAAGCGCACCTCTTCGCGATGGCCCCCATCAAAGAGCATGTGAACAATGTATTCACTGGGCGTTCTTGGCATCAGCGTGACCCTTCTTCAAATCGTCGTCCTCATTATGGGCTTTTGCTTCGAAAAAATTTCAGTCTTTGGGGAATTTGGGGGAATTGGGAGGCGGGAGGCGGAAAGGCAGAGGGGCAGGGAGCAGGAGGGGGTGGGTTTTATGGGAAAGAAGCAGCGGGTAGAGAGGATGACTCACTTTTAGCGGGCACACTCTTCCTCGATCGACGCATTGATGCAACAAATTGTAATGAAAAATACCAAAAGAAATGGGCATTCCTAGAATCGGAATGTTCTGTTTTTCCGCAATGCCTCCACACATGACCCGCCGCTATAGCGATCAAGAAATCGAAGCTCTCGCCCATGCTGTGCTGACCGATGGCTTTTGCATTCTCCGAGGCCATTTTGCCCTAGAAGCGCTAGAACCTTGGCGCGAGGCCTTTAAGCCCTTATTGGAAGAGCACATCCAGCGGGAGGGCGACCTACAAAACCGAGGCGCTGGCCGTTACTACGTCACCCTGCCCTTCACTGCGCCCTTTGCAAATCCCAATATCTACGAAGACGACGACATCCTGGCGCTTGTCGCCCGGCTAGTGGGTGAAGATGCTGTGATGTGCCAGCTCGCCACCGACACGCCTTTACTGGGGTCGGACTATCAGACCATTCACCGGGATGCACCGCCGCTGTTTCCCGAAATTACCCCAGAAACGCCCCCCTTCCAGCTCGCGGTGAACTTTCCCCTGGTAGACGTGACTCTGGAAAACGGCCCCTTTGAAGTCGCGCGCGGCACCCACGTGCTGCCCAAAGAAGAGGGCATGCAGCGGTTAGAATCGGGAGCCGCGCAGCTAGAGCCCATCACCCTGCGCCTGGGCGATGTGATGATCCGCGACGTGCGCGGCCTGCACCGGGGTACCCCCAACCGCACCAACATTCCCCGGCCGATGGTCGTCCTTGGCTACAGCCGCCGCTGGCTGCATCGCCCTGAAGTCTCCATCCAAATTCCCCGTGCTGAGTGGGAGATGCTCTCCGATCGGGCCAAGCACCTGCTGCGCTACAACCCAATCGTGGAATCACTAGACGAGAAGCCTGAGGTGGAGGTTTATCAGGCTTACGCGTATTAAGAGCAGGGGAGATGAGGGGCAGGGGAGCAGGGGAAATGGGGGGCAGCTTAGGTTGCTAAGTCGTTTGCTCCGTTACTCCCCCTCCCTGCTGCTCCGTCGCTCCCCCTCCCTCCTCACCTCCTCCCTGCTCCCTTTTTAGTGATATGATTCTCGTCAAGCTAGGGGTGTCCGAGAAATCGGGCTGAGAATATACCCTCAGAACCTGACCTGGTTCAGACCAGCGGAGGGAAGCGTTGATTGAGGTCATGTTACCGAAACGACGTATTGCTGCATACGGCCTTGGAAAGTCTTAGGACTTGCGCATTGGCCTTATTGCACGGGGAAACTGATCATTTTTAGGGGAGCGGTGGTTGCGGCTCCTCTAAAAAATCAGCTACAGATTCAGCCATAGATTACGTGAATCCAGTCCCGGTGCGGGCGCTGGATGGTCTGACGCTACCCCAGCACCTCTAGCTTGATACTCGTTGTTAAGTGAGGTGGATTGGCCATGAGCATGGGTGCTGTGGCTTTGGTGGTGATGCTGGTAACGTCGGCGGTGTTTGCTCTGCTGGGTTTGGTGCAGGCGAGCCGACGCGCGATCAGCCTGGAAGATTTTATGGTGAGCCGGAACCGCATTGGCACGGGGATGGCGCTGGCAACGATTGTGGCTTCGGCCATGGGGGCCTGGATTTTGTTTAGCCCGCCGGAGGTGGGCGCAACCAGCGGCATCGCTGGAATTGTCGGTTACTGCATTGGGCAGGCGACGCCGGCGGCGATTTTTGCGGTGGTAGGGGTGCGGATTCGTCACCTCATGCCCAAGGGGCACTCGCTCAATGAGTATGTGCTGCATCGCTTTGGCAATGCCATGTACCTGCTGACCCTGGGCATCATCGTGTTTTATATGTTTGTCTACGTGGCGGCGGAGCTGACTGCGATCGCAAAAGCCGTCCAGATCATGGCCGATGTGCCGCTGTGGGTGACGGCGCTGCTGGTGATGACGGCAGTGTTTGCCTACACCGTGGTCGGTGGGCTAGAAGCGACAATTTTTACCGATGCGATTCAGTTTGCGGTGATTGTGCCGCTGCTGCTGCTGAGTTTTGGCATTGCAGTGATGGCATTGGGGGGATGGGGCAGTGCGATCGCGCCTGTCCAGCAGGCCGCACCTCAGCTGCTCTCGCTGGGTAATGGCCCCGGCATTAAGTTTGGGGCGACGCTGGTAATCGCGGTGATTGCAGCAGAGATGTTTAACCAGGGCAACTGGCAGCGCATTTATGCCTGCCGCAACAGCCAGGTGGTGCGCCGCTCGTTCCTGGGCTCGTTCTGGATTATTTTGCCGCTGCTGCTAGTTTCGGGCCTGCTGGGAGTTTTGGCGGCGGGCTTGGGCTTTACCGATGACCGAGCCTTTTTCTCGCTGGTGCAGGCGCTGGCGCTGCCGGGCTGGGTCAGTATGGCGGTGCTGGTGTTGGCTCTGGCCCTGGTGATGAGCAGCCTGGATACGTTGCTCAACGGTATTGCCAGCCTCTTCACCATCGACATGATGCGGCTGTTTCCGCAGATGCGCTCTAGCCGTATTTTGCAGCTCTCGCGGGTGCTGATTGTGGCCTTTGGGGTACCGGCGGTGCTGATCGCTGCGCGCGGTTACAACGTACTTTACCTGTTTCTGCTAGCGGATCTAGTCTGTGCCGGAGCGATTTTCCCGGTGCTCTTTGGCATGTACTCGCGGCGGCTGACAGGACAGATGGCGCTGTGGAGCGCGCTGATCGGCATCGGGGTAGGGGCGCTGTTCTTCCCTCGCCCCGACTTTAGCCCCTGGAATGGGCTGCCTTTTGCGGGGGATTTGCTGGTCAGCTTTGCCGCACCGATTGTGGTGTCGGTAGGCGCTTCCCTGGGCTGGATTGCGCTGATGGCCAGACTCGGGCGCACGAAGGTCTTCGACTTTACTCGGCTGAAGGACGAGGTGCAGATTTACGGCGAGGCGGAGGTTGCGCCTCTGAACCCTTCTGCGCCTTCTTGAACGGCGGGAATTGGGAACGGTGGGCTGCCCACTCTACACCTTCTTAAACGGCGGGTGTTGACCTCTGTTGGCGATGACGGGGAACGGTGGGCGGTGCCCACCTTACACGATCGCATTTCTTCTGTCGAGGGCAGGGTCC
>DATNQE010000130.1:0-6395 GCA_036702895.1 Trichocoleus sp.
CGGCGTGGCCCCAGAGCCCATCCAAAATCACTACTTGCTGGCGACAGTGGCTGCTGCTGAGCAAGGCTTGAATTAGCCCATCGGAGATGGCGGTGTTGAACAGGTTTAGGGGTTGGGTGTCGTATCCGGCTAAGTAAAACCGATTGGAGAGGGGGTCAATTAGCCCGATGCCGCAGAAATAGAGCAACCGCAAATCGTAGGGGCGGCAGTGGCTGCTGAGCCGTTCAACGGCCTGGCGCATTTGCTGAGCATCGGGGTTAATTAAGGTCTCAATGTCCTCCTCCTGAAACTGGCCAATATTCGACTGAAGCACTGATTTGAAGGCTTCTAAATTGGCCAACGCAGGGGACTTTGAGGGCGAGGCAATAAAGCTGTAAACATTTAGACCTATCAGCAAAGCTTTTCTGCCCATAGATTGCAGTATCCCTGTAGCAAGATTGGTTTGTAGTGGTACTTCGGTCCCTTACGTTAGGATTTCGACCGGAATATCCTCTGCTCAGGATAGATGTGAAGTTTGTATCAATTCTGCGGGCAGTCTCCGTGTAAAACGGCTGCGCGACCCAGGGCAAATGCGGCTAAGGTCAGCCGGCTTGAGGCGGCTGGCCCCCCGGTAGTCATTAGGTAACCTAAGATACCCTGGAAAAGAAGCCCGTTTGAGTCCGACCCATGCTGGATCTAAACCGCTTTTACAAAGCCTGTAACCCCAGTCGTCCCCTGGCGGTGTCTAGCGCGGAGGACCAGCGCTATTTCATCAATTTTTCAGCGGTGCGAGGGGGCGACATTGTCCAGGAGTTGGGCCGCACGATTGCCCTGCTCTACCCCGACCAGCCCACTGCTCAGCTTTTTACTGGGCACGTCGGCAGCGGCAAGTCCACGGAGCTGCTGCGGCTTAAGGCTAACCTGGAGGCCCAGGGGTTTCATGTGGTCTATTTCCAGTCGGATCAAGACTTGGAAATGGGCAACGTGGAGGTCACTAATGTGCTGATGGCAATTACCCGGCGGGTGAGTGAGAGCCTGGAGCAGACGGGGATTCGTCTGCGGCCCACCTATTTTGAGCGGTTGCTGGAGGACCTCTCCCAGCTTTTTCAAACACCGGTGAACCTAACCGAGGTGAGCTTTTCGGTGGGCATGGCGTCGGTAACGGCGGAGGCGAGAGCCAGCACCGAGCGGTTGAGTCAGCTGCAGCAGTACTTAGAGCCACGCACCCGCAGCATTATCGAGGCCATCAATGAGCAGCTGCTGAAGCCTGCGATCGCACGTCTTCCCGAGCAGGGCAAGCGCGGCCTGGTGGTGATCGTAGACAACCTCGACCGCATGGACACCATTCAAAAATCGGCCAACCGGCTGCAGTCGGAGTATCTATTTGTGGGCCGGGGCGAGCAGCTGAAGGGACTAGCCTGCCACGTGGTTTACACCATTCCCCTTGAGCTGGCTTTTTCCGATGAGCTGCCTCAGCTGGTCAACCGCTTTGGTGACAGGCCTAAGGTATTGCCCATGGTGCCCGTACAAACCCGCGATGGCCAACCTTTCGAACCGGGCCTAGTGCTGCTGCGGCAAATGGCCCTAGCCAGAGCCTTCCCCACCATGACGCCGGAGCAGCGGCTAGAGCATCTAGGAGAAGTCTTTGAAGACAGCGCTACCCTAGATCGGCTCTGCTATATCAGCGGCGGCCACATGCGCAATCTCATGCGGCTCATGTACGGCTGCCTGCTCAAGCAGGACCCCCCCTTTTCCCGCATCACGTTAGAAGCCGTCATCCGCAACGAGCGCGACGACTTAGCCAGCCTGATCGACGACCACGAGTGGCAAATGCTGATGCAGGCTGTGGAGCGGGGCCGAGTCAACAGCGGCGAAGACTACAACAAGCTGCTGCGCAGCCTCTACCTGCTGGAATACCGCGCCCCCGAAGAGCGCTGGTTCGGCATTAACCCGGTGCTGGCCGAAACCGACGTTTACCAGCGGCTAAAAGCCCAGACATGACTTCCCAAAACTTCCCCCCGCCCTCCGAACCCTCTGCTCAACAGCCCCTCGAAAGGCTGCCCGATCTGGTTTCGTTCAATCAAGACGCCCTGAACGGCCTGAAGCGCGCCATTAACCTGCAGTCTGATCGCTTTTCCCTGATTTTGGCCCGCTGCAACTACCAGCGACTGCAAACTGCGCTCATCGACCACCTGCTCAAAACCGAGCCCACCCTGGAAGTCCTGCCGCTGCCCCAGCGCCTGCCCAGCCTGCTAGAGGCCCTGCTGATTCACCTGCGACTGCGCCACCGCGGCACTCCACCACCGACGGCGCTCATGGTAACCGACCTCGACGCCGTTGAGAATCTAGAGGTCATTCTCAAAGCCGCCAACCTGGCTCGCGACACCTTTCAAGAGCATCTGTCTCTGCCGCTGGTGCTGTGGATTGATGACTACGTTCTCTCGCAAATGAGTCAGCTGGCCCAGGATCTCAAGAACTTGGGGCCGCCTACGCTGCGCTTTGAAATGCCTCCCGGTGAGCTCATCGCCGGATTGCATCGAGAGGCTGACGAGCTGTTTATACGCTTTCTCAAAGGCACACCCGACGCGATTCCCTCCAGCCCGCTGATCGATCTCTCGGGTAGTCGTCTGGGCAACGAACTAACCTATGCCCTGCGAGACCTAGAGGCCCACGACGGCACCTTCGACGCCGAACTCGACGCCAGCCTGCTCTTTGCCCAAGGGCGCCAGGCCCACAGCCGCTTAGAAATGGACGAGGCCAAAAGCTGCTACGAAGAGAGCCTCGCCTACTGGGAGCAGCAGCTGGCAGAGGAGAAGGCAGAGGGGAAGGCAGACGGCAGAGGGCAGGAGGCAGAAGCAGGCTCCTCCGCTTCCCCTGCTCCGCTGCGCCCTCTCCCTCCTCTGTCCTCTCTCCTCTCCCCTCTCTCCTCCCCCCTCACTCCACTCCACAAAAAAGCCACCCTGCTGCTGCACCTGGGCTTTTGGTGGCGAAGTCTGGCGGTGCTGCAGCGCTCCACCTATCGATCTTCTCTAAAGGCAGCTCGCCGCTACTTTGAGCAGGGTTTAGCCTGCTTCCGGCAAACCCAGCAGTCCGAGCTAGTGGCCCGCTTTATTGCCTCTCTAGCGGAGGTGCTGCAAAAGCAGCAGGACTGGCCGGCGCTAGAAGCTGTTGCTCAAGAGTCGCTGGCGCTGCATCAGCAGAGCGGGGACTGGGTGCGGCAGGCTCGCGATCACGGCTTTCTGGCCGAGGTCGCCTTGAAACGCCGCTACTGGAAGGTCGCTCAGGCGGAGGCGCAGCGGGCGCTAGATCTGCTGGAGCAAACCGAGCGGCGGCTGGTTGAGAACCCCGACCGGCCTGCCCTAGCGGAAGGAATGCAGATTGCTAAGCGGTTTCAGCGGGGTTGGTATCGGTTTTTGCTAGGGGAAGCCCAGATGGAGCTAGGGCAGACAGAAACCGCCCTAGCCCTGCTCGAGCAGGCACGCCGGGAGGCTGATGCAGACGCTGACCTCATTCTTTATCTGCAAATTTTGGAGGAGCTGATCCACCATTACTACGACTTGGGGGACTACCGCCGCGCCTTTGAGGTCAAGCTAGAGCGCCGCCGAGTCGAGTACCGCCATAACTTTAGAGCCTTCATCGGGGCCGGAGCGCTGCAGGCTCACCCACCTATACCGGGTAAGCGTACGCCGTCCAGCGCTAATGTTTCAGCAGAAATTGCCGCCTCTGGCCGCCAGCAGGATGTGGAAAATCTGCTGCTGCGCCTGCAGGAGGCTCGCTACCAGATTGTCATTGTCCACGGCCCCTCCGGAGTAGGCAAAAGCTCGATTCTCAATGCGGGGTTGATTCCGGCGCTGCGTTCAATCACGCCCGAGGGCCGCACAACTATTCCGCTGCTGGTGCAGACCTACGGCAATTGGGAAAGTGCGATCGCATCCGATCTGGCAGCCGCAATTCCCGGCTTGGCTCTACTGACGGCGACCAACAGCGCTCAGATGGAAACTTCTGACGATGCCCCCGACGATCATCAACGGCTGCTGCCGTCGCTGCGAGCCGCTGCCAGAAACAACTACTTCATCGTGCTGATTTTTGATCAGTTCGAGGACTTCTTTTTTGAGCGCGAAGGGACCGCCGCTCGGCAGCCCTTCTACGACTTTTTAGAGGCGTGTCTAAAGCTGCCGTGGGTGAAGCTGGTGCTGGCGCTGCGGGAGGACTACCTACATTACCTGCTAGAGATCGAGCGCGTGGCCGACATCAGCATTATTGACGGCGGCCTGTTGAGCAGCGATGTGCGCTACCCCCTAGGCAACTTTTCCGAAGAGAGCGCCGAGGCCGTAATTCGGCGGCTAACCGAATCAGCCCAGTATTTTCTTGAAGACGCCCTAATTCGCTCTCTCGTGGACGATCTGGCAAAGGAAACCGGGGACGTGCGGCCCATTGAGCTGCAGGTCGTGGGTGCTCAGCTCCAGCGGGAAAGTATTACCACCTTGAAGCAGTACAAAGCCCTGGGCGATCACCCCAAAGAGCGGCTGGTGCAGCGATTCTTAGCAGCGGCCTTGAAGGACTGCGGTCCGCCTAACCGAGAGCTAGCTCAGGTAGTGCTGTATCTGCTCACTGACGAAGACAAGGAAGGCCGCCTCTATCGCCCCCTCAAAACGCGGGAAGACTTGGAGTACGAGCTGTCTTTTCTAGAGGTTGAGTTTGCCCCTGAGCAGCTCGATTTGGTGCTGTTTATTCTGGTAGGTTCGGGCCTGGTATTTGAGCTGCCGGAAGACCCAGAAGATAGCTATCAGCTCGTTCACGATTATCTGGTTCGCTACGTGCGTCAGGAGCAGACGCCTGAGCTGCTGCTGCAGCTGGAAGAGGCCAAGGAGAAGCAGCAGCAGACGGAGGAGCAGTTGGCCTTAGTGCTGCGGGAGCGCAATCAGATTTTGGAGAATCAGCTGACGCTGGCGAAGCAGGTGATTGCAATCTCTTTAATTCTGATGGGCGTTTCTATCATTCTCGCCATCGTGACGTTTGTGACAGCGCAGTGAAGATCTGGCCCAGCCTGGGATGTGCCAAGACATCCTTAATCAGCTTAAAGCAGCAGAAGTTCTCGATGCTCCACCACCGTTATCCGTTTAACCAGAGCTGAGCCCAATGATTAAACCGGCCCCCTGCCACTAAGCGACCCGGCGAGTGAGTGCGACTGCTCACCAAGCACCTCCTGATAAAGTAGCGCCATAAATCCAGAACCTTGGTTCCCTCCAAGAAGAGGTTTTGGGTTGGTTGGGTAGCAATTTCACCCAAACCTCAGGCCCATCGATCCAGCTCTTGCACCCAGCCCTGAGTGAGGCTGATCCACTGGTCGCGACGGCGCTCAAAATCAGCTGCAATCCAGATCAGAGCAACGCCAACCAAAATGCCGATCACCCACTTGATAAAGGGATAGGTGGCATTAAGCAGCACCAGTTGATTAATTGCATTTAGCCCAAAAATGACGGTGCCAACATATAAAAAGGCGCGGGTGCGAAGCATAAGGCCCAGTGCGATCGCGCCTAGACTCATCGCCCCCACCGGTAGCCCCGTCCACCGCTCGGAAAACAGCGCTACTACCAGCACCATGCCCATGCCCACCACGCGGAACCAGTGGCGGCCCTGGCGGCCGTCCTCTCGCTTCATTGCCGGATCGACCTGAGCAGCGTAAATCAAGGCTAGCGATAGAGGCGCAACCTGAGCTACCGCGTCATAGACAGCGTTTTGATTTAGCCAAATCCACACCGCCCAAATGATCAGCCCTAGGGACAGGTAAGATAGCCGCACCCGCCGAGCCGACCAGGCCAGCCAGCCGTAAAACCCTGCCATAATCCACAGCGAGGGCACATGGTCAAAGGTAGCCGTGACCAGCAAAACGCTCAGCGGCAAAATGACCGCAACCCGTCGCCAGGGCTGCAGCGGCCAGCCCCACTGGCCCCAGGGCAGCCAGTAAAGCCCGACGGCTAGAGCGCAGGCTACAGCACCCCACCAAGGGTCCAATACTTGCAGCGGCAAAAAGAGTAGCCGCAGATAGGCAATCCAGCCCACCAACTCCACCAGCCCCAGATAAATCCAGAGGGCCTGGAAATCGGCAGCAGCAGGCATCTTGCCCTGCCACAGCGCATACACCACAAAAGCCAGGGCAATGCCCAGAGCCAGCCAGGCCAGACTCGGACCACCACTAATTAGCGCCGAGCCCGCCGAGAGCAGCAGCAGCAAACTGCCGATGCCCCAGTGAAGGTGAGCCGCTACCCTGAGTTCAGCGCCCGGTAAGCCCAACCGCTGCTCCAACAGCCCCGCAGAGAGTCGGTAAAAGCCCATAATCAGCAGCGCTACCCCCGCCAGCAGCACCAGCCCATCTGCCGGATAGCCGCCTGTCGCCTGAGAAAGGGGGTAAAACG
>DATNQE010000147.1:0-10179 GCA_036702895.1 Trichocoleus sp.
GGGGAAAAGGATTTGAAATGGCTCTGAACAGGCCGTTTCAGGAATTTCTCGCCGCTCATCCGCTGCTGAGCTGGTTGCTGGGTCACCCGCTTTGGGGCGTTGGGGTGGCGCTAGTCAGTCTGCTGCTGGGGCTGGGGCTGCTGAGTGCGATCGCACGGCTAACCGAAAACTTTTGGCTGACCCTGGGGCAGCTGCCTCTGCGGCTGGTAGTCTGGCTGTTTGGGGCAGGAATGGCTCTCCTGCGCCGTCCCTGGCGCTCTAAAACAGGGCTTGCTGCTAACTCGCCGAAGCATTTGCCTGAGAACGGAGCAGATCAAGCGGATCGAGCCGCAGACATTGCCCTGCGCTTGGAAACGTTGCAGCAGGAGCAAACGGCGCTACTACAGGAGCTGCAAGCCCTGCTGGCCGAACGCCCTCCGGAATAGGCACTCCCTGTTGGGAGTATAAAAAAGCAAGCACCGCTGGACCTGTTCTAAACCCTATTTATGTTTTTATTTCTCTCTAAGCTGCTGCCCCTGTTTATCTACCCGCTGGGGCTGGCCTGCTTTCTGCTGCTGGTAGCCCTAGGGCTGCTATGGAAGCGTCCCCGCTGGGCAGCTGGAGCGATTGCGCTGGCGTTGGGGCTGCTGGTGGTCAGCGGTAACCCTTGGGTAGCCCTTCACGTCGTTAAGTCACTGGAGTGGCAGCACCTGCCGCCTGCCGCTCTGCCCCAGGCGGAGGCCATTGTGGTGCTTGGGGGCGGCATTAAGCCTGCAATGGCTCCTCGTCCCTGGATTGACGTAGCTGATGCGGGTGACCGAGTGCTGCACGGCGCTCGGCTTTACCAGGCCGGTAAAGCCCCGCTGCTGATTCTCAGCGGTGGTCGCATTGACTGGAAGGAAGGAGGGCCTTCTGAGTCGGGCGATATGGCTCAGCTGGCTATGGCTTTGGGGGTGCCGAGAAGTGCGATCGCAGAAGATCCCACCTCTCTCAACACCTATGAAAACGCGGTCAACGTCAAGGCCATTTTGCAGCAGCGCCGCCTCAACCGGGTGCTCCTAGTCACCTCAGCGATGCACATGCCCCGGTCTCTGCTGATCTTTCGACATCTAGGTATAGAGGCCATCCCAGCCCCCACTGATTTTTGGGTTACAGAGCAGTCCTTGCAGGAAAAGCAGGAAACTTGGCAGGGACGCTTGCTCAGCCTGGTGCCCCAGGCGGAGGATCTGTGGCCGGTGACCAAAGCCTTGAAGGAATACATTGGCATTGGCGTGTACTGGCTGCGGGGCTGGCTGTAAGGAGTGGCTTAACTTCTAAAGCCAGTACCAACCCCGATGCTGTTTCTGGAACCGCTCCTAGAGAACCGTCGTCGGGCTAGGATAGTGCCATTCAGCTTGAGACATTGCAATGACCTATCAGCGCGGTATTTTCTGCCGTTCTTGGGGCCTGCTGGGTATGGGGCTAGGCCTAGTGCTAGCGTCACTACCGGTACAGGCAGCGGCGCCCTCGGGCATTTCTCTTCCTCCTGTTTCTGCTGCGCCAGCGGCGGGGTCGACCGAGGCAGCAGTTGGGCCGCTGGCAACAGTAACCTACCAGGACCTTTTCTCCATTCAAGTGCCTGAAGCCTGGGAAACGGCTGCTGCTGAAGAATTGCCGCTGGTTATTACCAACTTCTCTACGACGGCAGCCGACCGCCCTGCTCAAGCGGAGGATGTGCGTACCGAGATCAACTGGATCGAAAAGCCACCTGCTGAGGTTGTACCTCAAGCCCTGCAGGACATTCAGCGCCAAGACTACGAGGTGGCTGACTACGGCACGTTGACTATTGATGGCGCCACAGCGCTGCGGGTGTGGCTTGTCAATCTGCCCGACGGCCCCACGAATTCTGTTACGACATACATCGGTTACCAGACCGGCACGGCGGTCATTACCAGCCGCTTTGATACCCTCACTCCAGAGGTGGAACGTCAGCTAACGGCCCTGCATAGCTCCTTTAGCCGCCTTTAGTGCAGCTGGGGCTGACATTTAAAGCAGTTAGATGCCGGTAAGCCCCTGCACATATTAGCTGTCAGCGTCCATCAGCACGACACGGCAGACCCATCTAAAATCATCTCTTGCAATCACCGCTAGAGTAGAGAGATACGAAGCTGCCGTTCGCGCCGATGTGAGGTGTAAGTCGTGCGCCAAATTTTGATAGTCGTTCACCAGGAAACGTCAAATCCAGGACTGGTGGGGCAGGTACTGCAGGAGTGGGGCTACCACCTTGACGTGCGCTGTCCGGCGATAGGTCAACCTTTGCCGGTGCTGCTTGATGAGTATGCTGGTGTGATTGTCTTTGGGGGTCCTATGAGCGCCAACGACGATCAGGAGCTGCCCTTTATTCGGGATGAGCTAACTTTTATTGACCGAGTGCTCAAGGCTCAAAAGCCTTACCTGGGCCTTTGCCTAGGGGCGCAGATGCTGGCGCGGGTGCTGGGGGCCAAGGTGGTTCTCCACCCCGAGGGACTGCGAGAAATTGGCTATTTTCCCCTGCGGCCTGCACCGCAGGGGAAATCCTTTTTTGAGCGGCCGATGCACGTTTACCAGTGGCACAAGGAAGGGTTTGAGCTGCCTGCCGGGGCGGAGCTTTTGGCAACGGGGGAGCTGTTTCCTAATCAGGCGTTTCGCTATTGCGATCGCGCCTTTGGGCTGCAGTTTCACCCTGAGATCACCGCTGATTTGATTGATCACTGGACCAACAGCGCCCTGGAGCAGCTAGAGCTACCAGGTGCTCAAGCTCAGCCGCTGCATTTTTATCAACATCGGCTGTATCATGCGGCTGTGGAAAACTGGCTGCGAAGGTTTCTCTGGCAGTGGCTGCAACCACAGGCGGCAAGCGCCTCAGATTGGAGCCTTTCCGCCTAGTACACAAGTCCTGATCGAGCCTGTGGAAAAGGGGGGTTGGCTTGTGGAAAACTGAGCTTAGACCTGTGGAAAACAACACTGTATTGGGGAAAGAATTGTGAAAATCGGCCTAGTTGGGACGGGATTGATGGGCGGACCTATGGCCCTGCGTCTGCTGACAGCAGGCCATCAGGTGTGGGCATATAACCGCACTCCGACCAAGGTCAAACCGTTAGCGCTAGCGGGCGTAAACGCGGTCGGCAAAGTGGACCTCCTGGTAGAGTCGGCCGAGGCCTTGGTGCTCATGCTGACCGACGCGGCGGCTATTCGTGCGGTGCTGCTTCAGCCCGAGGTGCAGCCCCTGCTCAAGGGTCGTACGGTGCTGCAAATGGGCACAATTTCTCCAGCCGACAGCCGGGCCCTCGATCAGGAATTTCAGGCGCTGGGAGCGAGCTACCTGGAGGCACCGGTGCTCGGCAGCATTCCCGAGGCAAAGTCGGGCAAGCTGATCGTGATGGTGGGCGCTACAGCGGAGCAGTACAGCCAATGGCTGCCGCTGCTGAAATGTTTTGGCCCAGAGCCGCTGCATGTAGGCGTTGTAGGCACCGCCGCCGCTTTGAAGCTGGCCTTGAATCAGCTGATTGGCAGCTTGACCACGGGGTTTGCCCAGAGCCTGGGGCTGATTCAGAAGGAGGGCATCGCTGTGGCCGCGTTTATGCAGGTTCTGCGCAACAGCGCTCTTTACGCCCCTACCTTTGACAAGAAGCTCGATCGTATGGTCGGCCGCAAATTTGCCGATCCAAATTTCCCGGCCAAACACCTGCTTAAAGACATGACCCTGTTTGTCGAGACCGCTCAGCAGGATGGGTTAGAGGTCGCGGCGGCAGAGCAGGTGCAGCAGATCTTGCAGCAGACAGTTGAGCAGGGCCTCGGAGACACTGACTACGCCAGCCTATACAACGTCGTCAACCCACCTCAGCCCCCAGCAGACCCCTCTGCCTAGGCTCGGTTTAGTAACCCTAGTTGCCCAGATTGTGAGGAATCGTGATGGTGAAGGTGGTGCCCTCTCCTGGGTCGGAGCTGCAGGTGAGCGTTCCCTGATGGCGCTCAGTAATGATTTGGTAGCTGATGGAGAGTCCCATACCCGTTCCCTTGCCAATAGGCTTGGTAGTAAAGAAGGGATCGAAGAGCCGCGCCTGGGCTGCGGGCGGAATGCCGGGGCCGTTATCGGCGATCGCAATGATCACTTCAGCATCGGTCAGCTGGGTTTCGATCGTGATCGTGGGAGTGGAGGCCGCTGCTTTGGTTGACTGCTGCTGGGCCTCCCATGCCTCTTCTAGGGCGTCGATCGCATTGCTCAAAATATTCATAAATACCTGGTTGAGCTGCCCCGCATAGCACTCAATGGGCGGCATTGGGCTGTAGCGCTGGACGACCTCAATGGTGGGACGGCCGCCCTTAGCTTTCAGCCGACCCTGCAGAATCATCAGCGTACTGTCGAGGCCGGCATGAATATCGACGGCCTTTTGCTCAGCTTCATCCATCCGGGAGAAGGTGCGCAGAGACATGACGATCTTTTGGATACGATCGGCACCTACTTTCATAGAGTTGAGCAGCTTGGGCAGATCGTCCAGCACAAAGGGCAGATCAATCGCCTCAATTTGGTCTGCGATCGCATCTGCTGGCTCTGGGTAATGGCTCTGGTAAAGCTCCATCAGCCGCAGCAAATCTTCAATGTAGCTGCGAGCGTGATTGAGGTTGCCGTAGATAAAGTTGACCGGGTTATTGATTTCGTGGGCGACGCCCGCCACCAGCTGCCCCAGACTGGACATTTTCTCGCTTTGAATCAGCTGCATCTGGGTGCGCTGCAGCTCTGCCAGTGTGGCTTCTAACGTCTGGGTGCGCTGCCGCAGCTGGCTCTCCGATTCTGCCAGAGCCAGCTCCGCCTGTTTGCGCTTTATGCCCAGGGCAATTTCGTTGGCGAGCAGCGCCAGCATATCCTGCACCGTGGAGCTGATGGCCTGCCGGGAAAACAGCCCCATCACTCCCAGCAGCTGATCTTCCACAATCAGGGGGTACCCAGCAAAAGCCTCTATGCCCTCGCGCCTGATCCACTCTGGATGGCCCAAATCGCCGTTCTGAATCTCAGGTAGACTCTGGACGGCTTGGGTAACCTCGGGCTGACGCTGATCAGCAATGCGGCCAATGGGAGGGGTTCCCAGCGCCACTCGGCTGTAGCCATTGGGGCTGCAGCTCCCCGAGCTAGCCTGAATTGCAAGCTCGCTCTCGCCGTCAGCGAGTGTCCAAATGCCCACCAAGGCCGCTTCTAGGGTGGCAGTTAGGGCTTTGGTACAGGCCTGGAGCGTCGGCTGTAGGGGCTCACCACGAGTCAAAATAGAGTTAATTTCGGCCTGTAAGGACGAGAGCCGCACCTGCTCTTTGAGCTGGTCAACCGCCTGCTTGCGCTCGGTAATATCTTCTAATGTGCCTAGTACGCCCACAACCTTGCCCTCTGCGTTGTGGAGGGGCACTTTGTTGGTTTCTAACCAAGTCTGTTGACCATCAGCCGCCTGCTGGGTTTCTAGCTTGCCCTGCATAGCAACGTTGTTTTCCATGACGATGCGATCGCTGGTTCGATACTCCTCAACCAGGCTCGCTGTCCAGGGTAGGTCGTAGTCGGTCTTGCCAATAATGTCGGCAGGGCTTCGCAATCCGGCGGCGCGGGCAAAGTTTTGGTTGCAGCCCAGATACACCGAAGCTCGGTCTTTCCAAAAGATGTACTGGGGGATATTGTCCATCACCAGCTGCAGCAGCTGTTTCGACTCTCGCAGCGCTTCCTCAGCCCGAATGCGATCGGTGATGTCTTCATAGGTGCCTAAAATGCCGATCAGCTGACCATCCGTGCTGTAGAGCGGAACTTTGTTGGTGTCGCACCAAATATGGCTACCGTCGGCTCGAATTTGGGACTCTAGCAGGTGATAGTCCCCCTGGCCCTGGGTCATCACCCGATAGTCGTTGGCCCGATACTCCTCCGCTTCCTGACGCGTCCAGGGCAGGTCGTAGTCGGTTTTGCCAATGATGTCAATTGGGGAGGGAACCCCCGCTGCCTGAGCAAAGACTTGGTTACAGCCCAGATACGTTAAGTGCTGATCCTTCCAGAAAATGGCTTGGGGAATATTGTCCATCACCATCTGCAGGAACTGCCGCGAATCCCGCATTGCCTGCTCGGCCTGCTGGCGCTCCCGCTCGACCCGCTTGCGTTCGCTGATGTCGCGAATGCTGGTGAGAATTACCTGGCGCTCTCGCAGCATGACTCGCTGCAGGTAAACCTCGACCTCAAAATAGCTGCCGTCCTGAGGTCGGTAGGCCTGCCAATCGAAAATCTGAGCCTCGCCCAACAGCGCCTTCTGCCAGTGGGCTGCGAGTTTCTCGTGGGGTCGGCTGGGGCTAGAGAGGTCAGACCAGAGCGATGTCTGCAGCATCTCTTGACGAGTGAGGCCATACAGCTCCAGCAGAGTGCGGTTAACGTCTAGGATGTTGCCTTCGGTGTCGAAGATGACGATGCCTTCGTAAACATGGTCAAATAGGGTTCTCAGGTCCCGTTCAGAGGCCCGCAGAGCGCGTGTTCGCTCATCAATACGGCTCTCTAAGGTCTGGTTGAGGCGGTGCAGCTCAGCTTCAATCTGTTTGCGCTCGGTAATATCTAGCACAACCCCGTCTAGAAACAGCAGCGCGCCCTGGCTATCGAAAATGCCTTGCCCCTGTTCATAAATCCAGCGCAGGCTGCCGTCGGGGTGATGGGTGCGGTACTCCAGCACGTACGGCTGGCGACAGGCCACAGCGGCATGGACCTGGCGCTCGACCATGTCCCGGTCGTCGGGATGAATGACGCTAGTGACCGATCGCACTTGGTTTCCAATGAAGTCACTGGCCGGGTAGCCGTAAATTGCCTCAATCCCGTCGCTAAAGAATAGGGCCGTCCAGTGCTGGTCACAGCTCTGGCGGTAAACGGCCCCAGGGATATTTTTGACCAAGCTGCGAAACTGCTCCTCGCTGCGCCGCAGCTGCTCCTCGGCCTGCTGACGCTCCGCCTCAACCCGCTGCCGCTCTTTTTCAGCGCGCACGCGTTCGCTAATATCGCGCACCATCACCAGCGCTTCGTCGTCGCTCCAGGGGGCCACTCGCACTTCCTCCCACTGGGCCACGCCGCCTCGGCAAAAGGTTTGTTCATACACCTGAAGCGTGCCTGCGTCGAGCGCCTGCCGCACGTAGTGCAATCGCTGGGCCACCTGTTCGGGCGGCAGAATATCCCTGAGGTCGCAGCCATAGCTAATGTCGGCGGGATGTACAACGTTGACATTGCCAGCGGTGATAATTTCGTAGGCCGTCGAGTCGCGCCGCATGCGAATGATCAGATCCGGAAAGGCGCTGATTAGCTTCTGGCTAGTCAAGGCGCTCTGGTGCAGCGCCTCTTCTGTCTGCTTGCTGGCTGTAATGTCAAACAAAACTCCGCTGACGTAAGAAACGGCTCCTTGCTCCCAGACCGCCTGGCCGCGATCGCACAGCCAGCGCCACGACCCGTCGGCATGGCGCACCCGGTACTCCAGCGAAAACGGCTGTCTCTGGGCAATGGCATCAGCCAGCATCAGGGCAGCGTTGCTTCGGTCGCTGGGTTCAATCAAACCGCACCAGCCATGGTCGCCAGCCGTTAGTGCCGCTGCCGGGTAGCCCACCAGGGTTTCGATGAAATCGCTGAAGAACAGCGCCGTCCACTGGGTGTCAGCACGCCGTTGGTACAGGGCAACCGGCACTTGGCTGATCAGGTCTTGGTCAGCCATAGCCTCTGCAAGATGTGTCATTAACCGCTAGCAAACTGGGCAACGATAGGGCAATTATCTTGAGTAACTATCTGGGCAGTGATCTGGGCCAGTCTCTGGGCAACGACTGTGACCAAACGTCTCGGTTAACGCGCTTAAGAAACGGCCTCAGGGAAACAGCTCAGTTGCTATTGAGATCAAGCATCGCGTCTGATCGGGATCCGGAAGATGCAGAACGCTAACCTAGCGTCATTTTGCCCCTGTAATCCTCTACAGTAACAGCCCTAGCGCTGCCTCAGCAGTTACCGAAATCACCTCTAGGTTAAGCGCTTTGAGGTAGGCCGCCAAATTTGCGATCGCGCCCCTGGTAGGCCCGTAGGGCTGCTGCAAAGGCAGACCGATCAAAATCAGGCCACAGTGTTTCTGTGAAATACAGCTCTGCATAGGCCAGCTGCCACAGCAAATAGTTGCTCAGCCGCTGCTCACCGCTGGTACGGATTAGCAAATCGGGATCGGGGCAGCCCGCCGTCATCAGGTACTCATCCATCAATGCTGGCTCGATCTTATCTAGGGTTAGCTCACCGCCCTGCACAGCGGCTGCAATGCGGCGGCAGGTCTCGGCCAGCTCCAAGCGACTGCCGTAGTTCACCGCCACGTTGAACTCAATGCATTGATTGTGCTCTGTTGCCGCCATAGCCTCCTGCATGAGCTGCTGCAGGCTGTCAGGCAGCGCTCCCAAGTCCCCAATAAATCGGATCTTTACGCCCTCCTGCTGCATCTCCCGCAGCTCCTGCCGCAGCATGCGCTCAAACAGGCGCATCAGGAAAGACACTTCTTCCAGCGGGCGGCGCCAGTTTTCGGTAGAGAAGGCATAGGCCGTTAGCACCGGAATGCCCCAGTCTTTGCAGCAGTGCAGCAGCGCCTTGAGCGTTTTGGCACCTTGGCGGTGACCCGCAATGCGGGGCAGCCCCCGCTCAGTGGCCCAGCGGCCGTTACCGTCCATGATCACAGCAACGTGGCGCGGCAGATGGGTAGGGTCGAGGTTAGTGGGAAAGGCAATGGGTGACATGGAAGCAAGATAGGAGGAAGGAGCGGGACGATGGGCAGGGGTGGGTCCAGAAGAGCATCCTTGCAGCTATTTCCCGATCTCTCTGCAAGACCCAACCAGAACGTATGAAGCGAAAATATTGATGGCAGGCAGCGGGCGGACAAAGACTACTTCAGATCGGCGGTGGGTCTGCCGTTTAGGGCTATCAATGGATTTTGCCCAAACAGATCTTCTAAATAACTGGGGGTCAACGTGCCGTGCCAGCGCCACAGCACGCGCATAACCTGATCCAGGGTGTAGAGAAAGCTGAGGCGGTTGCCGTGGGACCATTCCTGCCAGGCCAGAACGTTCATCATGCGGCGTAAGGTATGCAGGAGACTGCCTTGGAGTTGACGGCAGCGCATTTTTTTCACGAGGGCATAACTGAGTACCCGTAAATTTTTGCTTAGAGAGACGTCAGGGTAGGCCCAAACGCCAAAGCCCCAGAACTTGGTCATGTGGTTGATTTCGTCCACCAGCAGCTCCCCGAGCACCTGCTGCAGCGGACCCGTGGTGTGAGCCATCATCCACAGATAAAGGCAGGCAGCGCCATACTCCGTGGCGGTTCGGTGAAGGCCGTGGCGGTAGAGATCGTTCCTGGCAGAGTCGGAGGGCGTGTAGGGGCGAGCCGTATGGGGTGTAGGCTGAAACCGACTGCCGCTGAGCTGGGCGTAGATCCTCAGCAAGGCGGGGGTGTGGCGTTTCTCCTCAATTTCCCAGAGACCTGGAGAGGTTGGGGTGCCGTTTGGCTGCACAGTGCCGCCGACAAAGCGAGCCATGGCTGGATAGGCGTGAAGGTACTGACGGCTGGCCTGGGTATAACCTCGAATGGGTGCCTCTGTATTAATCGAGCCCACAAGAATCTGGCAGAACGTATTTAGGGCAATTCCCTGCACCTGCTCGGGGGCAATGGCAGACCATGCGATCGCACGCCACGGTCTGGGCTGAGGCTTGACAAACTGATTGGGCAAATCCTCTAGTCGATCTTGCAGATGCTCAAGGGTGACGTAGGTACCCACTAACTGACGGATGTGCTGGCAGGTTTGCCTCAAGGACGGGGCAGCAGGTGCTGGTTCTAATGAAGCAGCCGTGTTTTGGGAAGGCAGAAAGGTCATGGCAAAGTTCTGAAGAAAGGTCGCGATTGAAGCCTGTCTCTACCGTAGAAATCAAAGGTCAGCTTGTCGGTCGGCCCCCGTCGGCAGCTTTGAGCAAAGCTGGCTGAGAAGGTCGGATGAAGTCGGATTAATCCCTCCGCTTTGCTTGGGTAGGCTAAAGTTGAGGCAATAGGCACCCCCTCGCAGTCATGAGATTAGATGCGGCGCTGGAACTGGTGGAATCGCTGGTTTTTGCCAAGACTGGGCGGCATCTCAACGATTTGCAGCGCACCCTGCTGAAGTACGTTTGGCAGGGTCG
>DATNQE010000169.1:0-3243 GCA_036702895.1 Trichocoleus sp.
CCGCCGTTTTGGCTGCCGACAGCCCTGCCGAGCCTGCCCCAATCACCAGCAAATCGTAGTCAAAACCCATGAGTGCCGCCCCGTGTATTGCTTCTTTGATTGCTTTTTAGGAAGTGCTACGTGGGGCGCTTGTGCCCGCTGACTAGTCTAGAAAGGTGGCTCTACAGTTCTGCTCTGTCCATCGGCGGAACTTAGCCCCTGCCCTAAATCAGCCACAAACGGCTGCCTACGAATGACCCCTGCTGGGTACAACTGGGTACAACCGTTCCCTGTTATCCCCACCGGCCACATTCCACCATGCCGACCCGCCAAATTGGCACTCCGCATCCATACCTATAGCAAGACGGCATTTCCCATTCCCCCGTTTAGGGTGAAAAAGACTGTAAACGCTGCCGATTGCTCTCTACTGGCTAATTCCTGACTGAGCCTAGGCGAGCATCGCGGCGGCTGAAATGGAGAAAGCGTAACCCATGGCACAGGAACTAAACAACAAGAAAGTTGCCATTCTGGCAACCGATGGCGTGGAGCAGGTTGAGCTGATTCAGCCTAAGCAGGCGCTTGAAGAAGCAGGTGCTCAAGCCCACGTGATCGCGCCTAAAAGCGGCACCATTCAGGGTTGGAACCACTACGACAAGGGCGATCAGATTCCAGTAGACAAAGCGCTGCAAGAGGCGAATCCCAGCGATTACGATGCGCTGGTGCTGCCGGGGGGCGTCGTGAACCCCGACCAGCTCCGCACCGATGACCAGGCCGTGCAGTTTGTAAAGGCATTTTTTGAGGCGGGCAAACCTGTTGCCGCCATCTGTCACGGTCCCTGGACTCTGATTGAGGCCGATGTGGTCAAAGGCCGCACCGTTACCTCCTGGCCTTCTCTACAAACAGACCTAAAGAATGCCGGAGCCAACTGGGTGGATCAAGAAGTTGTGGTTGACCAAGGCCTCATCACCAGCCGCAACCCCAAAGACATCCCTGCCTTTAACAGCAAGCTGATTGAAGAAGTTGCCGAAGGAAAGCACGAAGGCCAACAAATGGCTGCCGCTGGAGGTGCCCGATGAAACTCAACGGCACGTTGTTTTGGGTAACCCTGTCCTTTGTAGCCGTCGGCGCAGTGATGCTGATTCTCCAGCCCGTTATCGACGTTCACTAGTTCCAGTCAGGCAGTTTAGGTAGGGCTGCTTTAGGCCAAACGTAGAGGGCGATTCTATGGACTTGCCCTCTACAGCTTATTTTTAGCGTTGGACTAGCAGCGGGCTGTCATGTTCTCTGTGAGGCTGATACCACTGCAGGTGCCCAAGCAGGGACGCAGGTAGATGCACAAGGGCAACAGGACTAAGGGACTCCATTCCCCGATTTGTTCGTTTCGGGTTACGGGGGCCCTTCTTTGCGTACCTCGAACTCGGGTTACGGTGAGCTTTTTGGGTGTGCTGCTGGGCTCTCTACAACGACTACGGGCACCGGGCTAGATTCCAGTACAGCTTGGGAAACTGAGCCTACCAAAATTCGATTCAGCGGCTGGTGTCCCCGCTTACCGATGATAATTTCATCCACTTTGTATGCCTGAGCTGTATGCACAATCGCCTCAGCGGTTGCTCCTTCTACCGTGATGAAGCGGTGGCGAATATCGGTTAGCAATGCGCGGGTCTGATCCTGCAGCTGCTCTACAGCTTGGGCTTCACGGGCCTTTACTGTGTGCAGCACAATTATCTCAGCATCGCTGCGGCGAGCTAATTCAGCAGCTTTGGTGAGCACCTGAACTGCAGTTGGCGAAGTATCGACTGCCGCTAGCAAAGTCACCCGGCGAGAAATGGCTACTTTGGTTGGGTCAACCTCGCCGCGCTCTAGCAGCCGCGGGGCAAAGGTAGGAATGGCCCAGGCTCCCAGAGGGGCTGTTATGAGGATGGAGAGAGCTGCGATCGCAAGCATAATCTCCCCACCCTCGATACCGCTGGCTAACGGCACCGCCCCAATCGCCGCCTGTACGGTGGCCTTGGCCGAGTTCCCCGGTAGCAGAAACAGGCGCTCCCGCCAGTCCCAGTCGCTGGCAAGCGTTGAGAGATACCAACCAATCGATCGACCTACCAGCGTTCCAACCGCCAATAGTAATAGCCCCGGCAGCAGCACCTCACCCAGCACCCCCGGCTCAATGCTGGCCCCCAGCAGCACAAACAAAAACAGCTCTGCCCCCACCCACAAACTGTCAAATCCTCCCCGCAGGCGACGAGCCAAAGGCGCGTCAAACTCGATCAGGAAAAAGCCCATCGCCATCACCGCCAGATAGCCGGAGTAGATAGGAAAATCCTGAGCCAGCACCACCAGCAGCAGGGCGGCGCTGGCGGCCACCAAAGTGTCCTGCACCCCGTTTTGGGTCCAGTTTTGTTCGGTTAGCAGCGACACCAGCAGGCGTGCTGTCAGCGCCCCCAGCAGTAGCCCCAGGACAATCTGGGCCACCACCTGAAATGGCAGCAGCTGCAGCGCATTCAGTGTAATGCCGCCGGGCAGCGCAACGGTTGTCTCACCCCCTTGAGTCAAAAACGCCAGCAGCAGGCTAAAGAGCAGCAGCAACAGCACATCTGACAGAGCGCTTCCGGTTAAAATCGCGTCGGGAATACCCTTGCCCACGCCCCAGCCCAGGCTCTTGAGTCGCAGCATCCCCGGCACAATCACAGCAGGCGACTCGGCCCCGATGATGCAGCCTAGGAGCAATCCGGTGGGGAGGTCGAACTGGAAGAGGAGGATTGAGGCGAGTGCGATCGCAACCATCTCACAAAACGCAGGCAAAAACCCCAGCCGCAGCGCCACAGTTCCCTGCCTCTGCAGCTTTTCCCGATCCAGTCCCAGCCCCGCCTTCATCAAAATCACTGTCACCGCCGCCGCCCGCAGGGCGTCCGCCGAACCCAGCACACCCGCGCTGATAAGGTTTCCCACCTGCGGCCCTAGGACAATGCCCACCAGCACCATGCCCACCAGTGCCGGGGCCTTTAGGCGACGGGTGATTTGGCCTGTAAAAAAGCCCATCAATACAATCCAGAGAAGACTTTCCAGCATCACGCAACCTCAACGGTCATTACGGCGTGACCTGCATTGGAAGTCTATAAAAGGCAAAAACCCCTACCCTTCCGCAGCAAGTCGGAATAGTAGGAGCCATCAGCCCTGGAAAATGTTGAATCCTGAGGCGGTTTAGGCGAGCTCCATCACCTTTTCTGTACTTTAACTCTTATGGTGACTCTGTAGTTTTTGTGTAGT
>DATNQE010000180.1:0-8116 GCA_036702895.1 Trichocoleus sp.
CCTTATCTGTCACCTCATACCCTGCAGGCAGGGTAAAGGTGCTGCCCAGCAGCTGGGTGATTGTCACCGTTAGGGTAACAGCGGCCTTTGTGCCCAAAATGCGCTGAATGCCTGCGATCTGCAAAAATGCGATCGCAGCAGCTTCCGGTAATTGATTTAGATAAAACAGCAGCTCGGCGCCAGCAAACGCCTGCCCCTCCAGCAGGGCCCTAGCAGGGCTGCTGGGTGAGAAATCGTTAAGCTGGCCGCCGCTGGCGGTGAAAACTCGATCTAGGGCGTACTCCACTAGGGCCGCTTCGTTGCGAGGGTCAAGCAGTGGAGCCGCCAGCGGGGTGAACTTGGTTAGGCTCATGAGGTGGCAGTTGGGGTCTGCCTGAATTGTTCCCGCTCGCTCTGGCGCCTAGTCTGGCAGCTTGCCCATAGGATCGGGCCTGCCAATCCCCAGCTCATAAAACTTCTGGGTCACGGTTTCAGGCGTTTCACCGCAATAGTAATATTTGCGATCGCGCAAATCTGCGAGGTAATAGCCAGGCCTGCCGCCGTTGATGCGGAATAGCTCAATGCAGACTGTTGAGGGCTTAAGTCCAAACATGGCCTCCAGGTCGTTAGGGTCTTGGGCTGACTGCCCTGAAGGGCTGTAAATAGCTTCTCCTAATCTATGAATTGCCCAGGTGTTGCCCTCTCTCTCAACAATTCTGAATCTCGCGGGATGAGCCAAGGGCAGGCCCGATGGAGCTTGTGAGGTTTCCATGATAGTTTTGAGTTAACAGCAGGAAAGACCCCAGAGCTTACCTGGGGCCTGTTTGGTTTAGTTGCGGTCGTCGGACTGGTCTTCTTCGTCCTCGTCTAGCTCATCTCGGATGGCTTGAGAGTCGGTTAAGAAGTCCTTGCCTCCCTCCCGTTTGCGCCAAGTATCACTTGCTAGGTGTTCATACTCGGTCTGGAGTTCGAGGTCATCCCGATTGCCATTCTGGCTTTCGGGATTGTCCCGACCGTTGCTATTTGGTTGTGGTATCGTCCTCACCTCCTTGGAAACCGGAGCGCTCATTGCGTTCCATACTTTATATGTTACTATCTACTTAGGCATAATGTCAAGTAGTTAGTAACATGGCTGTAAAAAATACAATTAAGGCGTTTCTGGACGAGCGTAATATTACCCGCTACAAATTTAGCCAGGACGCAGGCATTGCAAGGCGTACAGCCTACGACCTCTACGATCATCCTGAGCAATTGCCGTCTCCAGACGTAATCCGCAAAATTTGCGATGCCTACGAAGTGCAGCCAGGTGAACTGATGGTTTGGGAGCCCGGCTAAAACTACAGTGTCAGGGCGTAGCGAATCGGCGGCTGCTGAATTTCGTTTACAGCCCAGTCGACTGTAAGGGTGTAAGCTCCATTCTCGTCAATGCTGCCGGTGGTGGTGAAGCTCACGCCAGCGATCTGCAGCTCCAGTGCCTGCCGTGTCCGCTCTGCAATGACAGCAGGCGATGGGTGGGCCACAAATGCCAGATCGCTGGTGCCGTAGCGAGGCCGCATGATGCGCTCGTAGGGCCGCGTCTCCAGCACCGAATAGATAGCCTGCAAAATCAGGCTCAGGTCTGTTGAGGTTTGCAGGCCGCCATTTTGAAGGGTTAGAGGATAGCTAAGCCCCCGTACTGTTGCCATTAATAAAGCCCCAGAGCTTAGAGCGGTTGGTTACAAGGGCAGTGTTCCCGGCGGGTTACTGCCCAGAATTGGTAAAAACGTGCCCCACGTTGTCTGATCCGCCTAAAACGCAAACTGCCTTACCGTTGATCGTCACGGGGCCGCTGGCGGCAATGTTAATCGGCCCAGCGGTGGTGATAGTGATCGAGCCGTCATTGCCCAAAGTGATGCTGGCCCCGCCAGCGGTTTCAAAAGTCAGCGCCTGCTGCGATCGCAGCTGCCAATTCTGCCCAGTCTCCCAGATGGCCCCGCGCCCAATCTCCAGCAGGCTATCACCAGGAATGCGCCGCCAATCGTCGTTTACTGGATCGGCCTTCTGGTGCGGCGGGTTGCCGTCGTTGACTATGACGCCTAGATAGGCCTGATCGTGCTTGTTGCCGTCGAATGCCTCCAATACTAGGGCCTGTCCCGGTATCGGTAGGGGTGGATCCCAAAACGGGCAGGGCAGGGCTCGCATAGCGTGATCGTGTTCAGTGCGGGCGCCCTTATCGGCGGTGGTGGTTTTGATTCGCCGCAGGCTCAGCGGGTCGCCGTTGTTGGTCGTGGTGGCGAATTGGGCCGCATCTTTGCGGCCTGCTAGGTCTGCTGCATACCGGCCAGCTTGCTGGGCCTGGGTGAGTACGTCAAACAAAGACATGGGCACTTTGATAATGGATGGTTCTTTTAGGTAAAGTCATGCGGTATATTTTGGCGATCTTGCTTCCTCCCCTGGCTGTTGCAATGACAGGGCGATGGGTTCAGCTTTTTCTAAACATTGTTCTGTGCTTTCTCTTTTGGGTGCCTGCCATTATTCACGCTTTGTTTGTTGTCAGTGATGCAAACTCAGAGCGCCGGCTGCGTGAAATGGAAAAGCGCATAAAGAGCTCTAATACTTAAAGCCGGATCTTTGAGATCCGCTTAGGCTGGCGTAGCTAACGCCCAACTCGCTGGGAATTAATACCCTGCCTGCTGGCGGGGCTCCTCCATCTCTAAATTCAAAGTGCAGGTGCGGCCCGGAGCTGCGGCCCGTGCTCCCGCATTTGCCTACCTCCTGCCCCTGCTTCACCTCCTGCCCGTTTGCCACGCTGATCGCGCTCAGGTGCCCATACAGGCTGTAAATGTTGTTGGCGTGCTGTAAGACGACGTGCCAGCCCCATCCGCCGCCGTAGCCGGTGACGGTGCGCACTACTCGCCCGTCAGCGGCCGCAATAATGGGCGTGCCCGTGGGGGCCGCCACGTCGATGCCGTTGTGATTGCGGCCGCTGCTGCGGCGCCCCACGCCATCCCCGATCCGGCCGCTGCCAATGGGCAGAATGAAACCGCTAGGGTTGAGGGTGGTCGAGGCGGCTGCGCCAGGTGCTGCGATCGCTGTTGCGGCCTCGGCAGGTTTTTGGCGCTGCGGGGTGTAGAACTCCAGATCGGTCAACAGAGTGCTGCCTAGCTGCCAGTTGTGGGAAACAGCCCCAACGCGCCACTCACGGGCAAACACTTCAGGAACCATATCGGCAGCCAGCCCCAGGATACTGCCAGGGGCCAGCGTAAGCGCCTCGGGGGTGGTCAGGATTTGCGCTGAGCTTTCATATCCTTTCACGCGCCGGCTTTCGTCTTGAATTAGCTCGGCCTCGGCCCTGCCGTCCGCTAAATCAATCGCACCGATCTGCTGAGTGGGCAGCCCCGTGATCGGGTCGCTGCTGGCCGCGATTCCCCCAGGGCGAGATTCGGGGGCGGGGTTGCCTTGCAGGGGCGGGCGGTCAGCCCCGGTAATGGTGGCGGTGGGCGGGGCCGTCGCGGCGGTGCTGGTGCCCATTGAGTCTTCAGCAACAGCCTGGGTGAGCTGCCCTGTCTGCCGGTCAATCTCAGTTTTTTGCTCTGCTGCGGCCGTGGTGGTCCGGGTGGCAGTAGTCGGAGCGCTACCGCCTGACATGGCAGGCATATCCTGGCTGGCTCGGTCGGTAAACTGCAGGCTACCCGGCATCAAAATGGCGCGGGTGATAACAAACCCTGTGAAATTGGGGCGATAGGGTTCTAACTTCAGTGTGGCCGCGCTCTCCGTTATTCGGTAGCCAATAGCCTGCGCTTCCCGCAGAAGCAGTTGATAGTCACTGATGCCCGACTGATCCAGGTGCTGGTAGGTGGGGCCGTCTCCCTCCATTTGCAAGGTCAGCCCATAGCGATCGCATACCTTCTGCGCCAGCTGCCGCAGGGTGATGCCCTGATAAGTCGTGTTCTGGGTGCGGCGTGTCATCAGCCACCGCACGCTTTGGCCCTCAAATACGGTGCTGTCGAGGGCTCGGCCCCGCGTGTGGGTGCCTGTGTGGATGAAATGGTAATTGGTGAGCTGCTGGGGGCTGAATCCCAGCGACACGATTATTTCTGTGCCCTTTTTGGAAACTTCGACTGGGGCCGCAGGTGCGGTATCTGCGATCGCAGGCGGGGTGTTAGCCTGCTGAGTCTCGGGGGTGTCGGTGCTGTATTTCGCTAGGGCTGCTTCCCATACTTGCGTCAGCTCTGCCAGCGATTTGGTGGGCTGGCCGTAGGGAGAACCCGGCAGGCTGGCCCATTCCCGATTACATTTCTGGATTGCAGAGGCAAAATTACGGGCGTTGACGTCGGCCAGCGCCCCACGGCGTTGCACCAGCATGATGCCGCCTTTATCCTGGTTCTCCGGTGAGAAGTCGGGCAGCTTCAATTCATCCCAGGTGCTGCTAAGAAACTGATACCGGCCCGCCGCAGTGCTGCAGAGCCGCCCGCTGCAAATGTTCTGGCGGGGGTGGTCTGCATACCCGTTGCTAAAGGTGCGCCCTGTAAACATTGTGTTGTAGCCGTTGGGGCCGCTGGTGCCCTCGGCGAATGCCAGCACGTCGAGAAATGCCCGCTCCTCAGCGGTCAATGAGCGGTTGACCGCCCCAGTGCCCGCCGTTGCCCCTGGCACGCTGCTGACTGTCCCCTGCGGCGGCTGCGGGTCTTGCAACAGCTCGGAAGGCACCACGATGCCGCCTTGGTCAAAGCTGATTTGGAAAAATTCAGCCCCAATTTTTAGGCCTGGGTCGAAAACTTCAAAGCGGCAGCTGCTGGCCCGTTTGTCTTCCCCCAGGGAAACTGAGACAAACCGCAGCAACCCGTCACCGCGCTGAAATAGCTTATCTGCAATCTTGACCCGGGTGTAGGGCGCGATCAGTCTAACCATTCAGCGGCTTTACCTTTGGCGGCTTTACCTGTAACCAAAAACTGATTTCTGCGTTGGGATTGTCGTGGGCCAACGTAAAAACAATGCTTAACAGTTCCTCAACTGAAATGCTGTTGGCTCCCTCCGTCTGCACAGTGACTGTGCAGTTTGGAATGTTGAAATGTCGCCGCCCTGGCGCCGCGATCACCTCTGTTTTTTCGTCTTCTTCTCTCTCGTTTGTTTCGTCAGTCACAGGCGAATTGCCTCCGTTAGGTTCTGCAGTGCGGTGCTGGCCTGCGCAGTACCCTTATCTAGCAGCCAATCCACTAGGCGTACTGCTTCGCCCTGGTACTGCCGCGCCGATTCCAGCAGGGTATCTAACTGGCTCTCAACATTGCCTAGAACGCCGTTTACTTCCCCTACCAGCCGCTGGGCCTCAGTGGTGTACCCGCTCACCTGCTCCAGGGTAGTTTGAGTTTGCAACAGGGCTGATTCTACGCCTGACACTACGCTGCTAAGGGCTGGCTCTACCTGGGCCAGTAGTTCGGCGCTGGTGGGGATGTTGATCGGCAGGCCGCCAGCCAGTCTTTCCAGCGGGTTTAACCCGTTCAGGTTGGCGATTTCTCTAAACCGGCTCGGGTCGCCCAGGGTTCTGGCCGCCAGCGTGGCTAGATCTTCCCCGGGTAAAGCTTCGATTTGGATGGGCATGGCAACGGGCAACAGCTACGGTTGTAGCGTTCCCGATAGAATTGAGGCGTGCGATCGCACCGTAGAGCCGATGTGGCGCAAGCCCTAAGTCGAAAGAACAGATGGTAAGGCTACGCTGTATGTGATCGCACGCCTCAATTAACCGAGCGCCGCAAATGAGCACTGAAAACGAGGAAAGGCTTTTTGCCGAGTACCTTAAAAACTGCGATCCTAAGCTGTCCGGCCTGATGGTTCAGGCCGTAGACACCGCCAAAGCGTTGAAGTGGGGCTGCGCGGCTAATGGGATGGCAGTTAGTGATGACGAGCTATTGCTTGCCGCCATTGAGCTGCTCAAGTTGAAAAATCGCACTCCAAATCCGCCAGAAAAATCAGGGTATGACGATATAGCTTTTTAAAAGCTTTGGCAGACAGATTGCGGATCTGACAGGTTGCCAAAAAGCTGTGCAAAGTGGGCCTAACCCTTGAGCGGCAAGGGTTTTACAGGTTGCCAAAATTAAAGCTTTCGTGAACTTGTTGCGATCGCAAACCGCGCCGTGCCATAACTAATTCATCGGGCGGAATTGCTGCCGCCCACCCCGCAGTCTGGCGGGATTCCCAAATATTCCCTTCCTCTTACGAGGCGGTTTAGTTTCCGGGCAACCGGGTTCGTGCTCCGAAAACAACGAACTAATTAAAGGGATGGGATAGCTAGACTGCCCCGATGCCCACCACTACACGGGCGCCCAATCAACCGATACACCCCACCTCTACACCGGGTTTTCGGAATCCACATTAAAGGCTTTTCCCAATGCAATATCTCGATCTTCTGACCATTTCGGCTCGCTCTGCTGCGTCCACCGTTCGGATCTGCTACCGCAAGTCTTGTAAAGACTCGCTGATTATTTACAGGGCTGCGACCAGCCCCCAGGCCCGCCAGTTCTACGCCTTCTTAGGGCGGATGGTTCTGGTGGCTATGGGCCTGGCGGTAATGGCGGGAATGTTTGCCCGCAGCCGCTGGGATCTATGGTCTGGGCAGATTGATACCTACATTCAAAGCTGCCAGCAGCCTGCAGCAGCAGCGCCGCCACTGCCTGAAGCTACCCAGGCCCCATCTGAGGCAGAAGCGCCCCAGACCGCTCAGCCTGAAGTTGCCCAGGCCCCATCTGAGGCTAAGAAGCCGAAAAGCCCCCGGGCGAAAGCTCGTAAAACGGGTGACGCGGCCCGCCCGCCTGCCAAGAAAAGCCCTGCCGCCAGTAAAAGCCGGAAAAGTCCCGCGAAAAGCCCCGCCGCCGGCAAGCGCCGCAGCCTTGGTGATGGCGGGGCAGCTCTAGCGCCTTCATGAGGTTAGGGGCAGGTCTTGGATGCCCTCAACGTTGAAGGCCTGCCCATCCCACCGCCCCACGGTCCCGATCTTGTTTCGGCTCGCGTCGTAGATTGTCACGTTGCCAGTCTCGCTATCGGTCGCCAGAAAATAGGCGTTCTGCTGAATCGTTGTCCTGAGCTCTGGGCTGAACCGTTGCAGATTGGCCGCCAGATGCGCTTTGGCGGCCGCTGAGCCATCCTGCCGCTGGCGCTCCGTCAGGGGCAGGCGGGGCAAGCCCTGACTGTTCTCGTTAGGGGTTGGCGGGGCAGTTCCCTGGCCCCTGTCTATGGCCTCGCTAGGCACCTCCAGCAGCGTTAAATCTGCGGTGGCTCGGGCCGCAGCGCCGCCGGCCAGCCAGCCAGATTCCCGAACAGTGATCCGGGTCAGGATGCAGGGGGCCAGCACGACGCGATCGCCCATCACCAGCGACATAATCGGCGGGGCCTGCTGGTCCTCCGATTGTCTAACCTCAATCAGGGCGTCTAGGCCCTCCAGCAGGGGCATAACGCTTTTGCCGTGCCACCAGCCATCTATCACTATGTTCTGCAGCTCCAGGGTTTTCCCCGTGCTGTTTTGGTACTGCTGCTGGGGCACTACTGCGCCGTATGTGGCGGCCTCAGCGTATCGGGCTTCTCTGCTGTAGCTCAGCAGGGAGGGGTTATATAAAAAGGTCCAAAGCCTGGCTACGGCGGCCTCTGCCTCCCCGCTCGCGTACTCAATTAGGAAACATTCAGTTTGGGCGGCGGTGCTGTAGTCGCCATCTGGCAACCCATCTAAAACCGTCTGATTAAAAGACATGGTGCGATCGCAGCTTTTGGCGGTAGCGTTCCCAACAAAAAGCCGCCAGTCAAACCGGCGGCCCAGCGCTAAGTCATAGTTGAGCTAAATGCAGCTTATAGCCCTTCCGAGACATCGGCTAAGTCAGTTGGGCCTGCTGGTGCTCCTCAAAAAAGACCTCGAAATACCGCAGAATTTCACGGGCCTGCTGCTCGGTGCTACCCGCTCCCAGGTCAATGGTGGGACTGAAATTGAAGGTGTTGCCACCTCTGCCGCCCCTTGCGCCCTCGGCAGCTCCGGCCGCAAATGCCTGCCGCTGGCCTGGGGTCAAAATCGTTTCGCTGGTGTTTGCAACGACCAAACCAGAGTTGGCGGGCATTGCCTGCGATTCTCGGCTGATGGCGTCAAAAAAGCCCGTTGCTGCATTTGGGATCTGTCCAT